>JASFYZ010000093.1:0-9055 GCA_045046665.1 Desulfobacterium sp. | reverse complement strand
ATTTTCAAATCTGTCCCGCCTCTGGAAATGAAAAAATTATTTCGGACTCATTCCTAAAGGGGGAATATGAAAAACCGGAATGGCTGAACCGTTCCGGTTTTTGGGACTGATCCTTCCTCAATATGTCAAAAAAATTTAATCAATGAGTGGCAGGTTGGCTTATTGGCTTTTACTGGCACACACCTCTTTTTTTGAATTTTTCAGGGAGGCTTTGATAAATTCCCTGAAAAGGGGATGGGGCTTGTTAGGTTTTGATTTAAATTCCGGGTGAAACTGGCAGCCCAGAAACCAGGGATGATCTTTAAGTTCCACGATCTCCACCAGTTCGCCATCCGGAGAGGTACCGCTGATCACAAGGCCAGCCTCTTCAAGCTGTTTTTTATAGGCATTGTTAAATTCATACCGGTGCCGGTGCCGTTCTGAAATCTCCGGGGTCCGGTAAGCCTGCAGGGCAAAGGAGTCCGGTGCCAGCAGGCATGGATAAGCCCCTAAACGCATGGTGCCCCCCTTGTCCGAAGCGTCATCACGTTTTTCCACCTGCTGTGTCTGCTCATCATACCATTCGGTCATGAGGTAGATCACAGGATAGGGGGTGTGTTCATCAAACTCTGAACCGTGGGCATCTTCCATGCACGCCACGTGGCGGGCATATTCGATGACGGCCATGTGCATGCCAAGGCAGATACCGAAAAAGGGTACTTTTTCTTCCCTGGCGTATTGAACGGCAAGTATCTTTCCCTCAATGCCCCGGGCTCCAAATCCGCCGGGCACCAGAACGCCCTGGGCGTTTTTCAGTTTTTCTTTGACATTGTCCTGGGTCAGAATGCTGGAATCCACAAATTCAAGGTTCACCCTGGTATCGTTGACAATGCCACCATGGGCGAGGGCCTCGTTGAGGCTCTTGTATGATTCGGTGAGATCCACGTATTTTCCCACAATGGCAATGGTAATCGTGTACCGGGGATTTTTCATCTTTTCCACAATCTCCCGCCAGTCATCCAGCCGGGGAGCCCGGGCCCAGATGTTAAGCTTCTGGAGAATCTTATCCCCCAGCCCCTCTTTATTGTAAAGCAGGGGCACTTCATAGATGTTGTCCACATCCTTGGCCGTGAATACGGACTCCTTGTCTATGTTGCAAAACAGGGCAATTTTTTCCTTGATCTCCGGGGCCAGATACCGATCGGTGCGGCACAGCAGGATATCCGGTTGAATGCCGATGCTCCTGAGTTCCTTGACACTGTGCTGGGTGGGTTTTGTTTTGACTTCTCCGGCCGTGGCAATATAGGGGACCAGGGTCAGATGAATAAAGATGACATTGTTGCTTCCCACGTCTCCTCTGTATTGCCGGATGGCCTCCAGAAAGGGAAGGGATTCAATGTCTCCGATGGTACCGCCTATTTCAACAATCACCACATCGGCATCCCCTGACACAAGACTGATGCTCTTTTTGATCTCATCGGTGATGTGGGGAATAACCTGCACGGTGCCACCGAGATATTCGCCCCTTCTCTCCTTGGTGATTACTGAGTAGTATATTTTACCAGTGGTGAAATTGTTGTTTTTTCCCAATTTGGCATTGGTAAAACGTTCATAATGACCCAGGTCCAAGTCGGTTTCCGTGCCATCATCGGTGACAAACACCTCGCCGTGCTGGAAGGGATTCATGGTTCCCGGATCCACATTAATATAGGGATCAAGCTTCTGTATGGTCACGGAAAGACCACGGCTTTCAAGAAGCAACCCGATTGCAGCCGAGGCAAGTCCTTTCCCAAGGGAGGACAATACGCCTCCGGTTACAAAGATATACTTCGTTGTTTCTGCCATTAAGTCCTCACATTTGTTCATGGTGATATTGTGTCGTTGGGCGACATGTTCGTTTATAAAAAAATCCCGGTAAACCAAGGTGCACGTAAGGGCAGAATCTATTTCTGCCTTAGGTTGGGCATAAATAGATTCTGCCCCTACATTGTGAACAACCCCAGAGGGATTTCCAATATTCGTTGTGTCCGTCAGGACATGTGGGTTATATAAAAATATCTTCCGGGAACAGTGCCCCCATACCCAGCTCTTCTTCAATGCGCATGAGCTGATTATACTTGGCAATGCGATCACTTCGGGACATGGAACCGGTTTTGATCTGACCGGCATTGACCCCCACTGCAAGGTCGGCAATGAAGCTGTCTTCGGTTTCGCCGGATCGATGGGAGATCACCGTGGTGTAACCCGATTCCTTGGCCATCTGAATGGTGTCCAGGGTTTCGGTGAGGGTACCGATCTGGTTGAGTTTAATGAGGATGGAATTGCCCAGCTGATCTTCAATGCCCTTGCGGAAAATATCCGGGTTGGTGACAAATACGTCATCTCCCACGATCTGCAGGGCATTCCCCAGTCTCTGGGTCATCATCTGCCAATTTTCCCAGTCTTGTTCTGCCAGACCGTCTTCAATGGAGCACAGGGGATATTTCTCAGCCAGGGCTTCGTAGTAGTCCACCAGGGCCTCTGCAGAAAGGGTTTTTCCTTCGGATTCAAAATGATATTGTCCATTTCTGTAAAATTCACTGGCAGCTGCATCCAATGCAATGCCGATATCTTTTCCGGGTCTATACCCGGCGGCGTCAATTGCATTGACAATGTACTCCAGGGCCTCTTCATTGGATTTAAGGTTCGGGGCAAATCCCCCCTCATCTCCCACAGCCGTGTTCAGTCCTGCATCTGCCAGGTTCTTTTTCAGGCAATGGAACGTTTCTGATCCCATGCGAACGGCTTCTACAATGGAGCCTGCCCCATAGGGAACAATCATGAATTCCTGGATATCAAGATTATTGGGTGCATGGGCACCGCCATTGATGACATTCATCATGGGTACCGGTAGAATCCGGGCGCTGATGCCCCCCAGATGTCGGTATAGAGGAATTTCTGCGGCATTGGCAGCAGCCCTGGCTGCAGCAAGGGAAACCCCCAGAATGGCGTTGGCCCCCAGAGTGGCTTTGTTTTCTGTGCCGTCAATGTCAATCATGGTTCTATCAAGACCGGATTGATCCATGGCATCAAACCCGATGATTTCAGGGGCGATGACCTCATTGACATTGGAGACGGCGGTCATGACACCTTTGCCGCCGAAGCGGTCGGCGGCATTATCCCGAAGTTCCAGCGCTTCCCGGGTTCCGGTGGAGGCTCCAGAGGGAACCGCTGCACGCCCGGTGGCCCCACAGGCCAGAGCCACATCTACTTCCACTGTTGGATTTCCCCGGGAATCAATGATTTCCCTTGATTTAACACCAATAATTTCTGTCATTTTATCACCTATATATTGTTTTTATATGAAAAAGCAGGTAGTTATGTTTTGGATGTCTGCTACCCATTGCGTCATGGGATTTTTACAAAACTGGCGTATCATTACAATTTATAAGAAGGTCTGTCAAGAAATGGGTTGATTTCCCAGTAATCCTATGCTGTGATTTACTTTGAAACTAATCGAAAATGGGGGGGGAGAATGAAAATACTTGTCACCGGCGGAGCTGGATATATCGGCAGTCATACCTGTGTTGAGCTGCTTTTAAATAATTTTGAGGTGGTGGTGGTGGACAATTTGTCCAACAGCTCCGAGGAATCCTTGAACCGGGTCCGGGAGATCACTGGAAAATCCCTTGATTTTTACCCAGTGAATATTTTGGATAAGGCTGAGCTTGAGCGGGTATTCCAGGATCATGATATTGATGCGGTGATCCATTTTGCAGGTTTCAAAGCCGTGGGGGAGTCCGTTGAGATGCCCCTGGAATATTACAGCAATAACCTCACCGGCACCTTGACCCTGCTTGAAGTGATGCGAAAATATAAGACAAGGAACCTGGTTTTCAGCTCTTCGGCAACGGTGTACGGAGATCCTGCAAGCCTGCCCATCACAGAGACGTTTCCATTGTCTGTCACCAACCCCTATGGCCGTACCAAGCTCATGATTGAAGAGATCCTTCAGGATGTGTACCTATCTGATGCCTCATGGAACATTGCCCTGTTGCGGTATTTCAACCCCGTGGGTGCCCATGAGAGTGGTAAAATCGGTGAGGATCCCCAGGGAATTCCCAATAATCTGGTTCCTTATATTGCCCAGGTGGCCGTGGGTCGACGGCCTTTTTTAAATGTATTTGGAGACGATTACGACACCCCGGACGGAACTGGGGTGAGGGATTTTATCCATGTGTCAGACCTTGCCCAGGGCCACATTAAAGCCTTGGAAAAATTGTTTTCCAAACCCGGGGTGGTGATTTACAACCTGGGCACCGGCACCGGGACATCGGTTCTGGAGTTGGTCAAAGGGTTTGAGGCCGCCTGCCAAAAAGAAATCCCCTTTTGTGTGGCCCCCCGCAGGGCTGGGGATATTGCCGCCTGCTATGCCGATGCCTCCCTGGCAGAAAAAGAGCTGGGGTGGAAGGCTGTGAAAAGTGTTGGTGACATGTGCCGGGATACTTGGCGATGGCAGCAGACCAATCCCCGGGGGTATGAGGATGCCACCCGTTGACTCCAAGCAACTGTTCCATGGATACGGGGGGCTGGATGCAGTGCGGATGCATGAACCAATAATCGCTTAAATATCAATTATAAAGCAACTATTCGCACTGATCAGATCAATGTAAATTAATAACCCATTAACTTAAAAGTAGATCATAAAAAATCGTATGCGTCAGCACTGGCCTGGATGTTAAGCACTTGCGCAAAACTATTGTCTGATATAAGGTATTCGGCGAGGAATGATGATCTGAAAATTTATTAACCCCGGAGAAAAAAATTATCATGACTTTAAATCATTTTGCAGATGTTTTTACCGCAGAAACCTTGAGGAATCTCTTTCCGGAAGACAGGGCCGATGCGTTTTTTGAAGCCCTTTATGGCGATGCCGAAGACGGTGCCTATGATATTCGTCTTGCATTTAACAAAGCAGAAGAAAATACCCTTTATTTTGATTTTCTCCTGGAGCAGCGTCCAGGCAAATGTCTGGCCTGTAACCTGACCCATGGATTGCCCACAGTTTTTGAACGCCATCCCATTATTAATCTCAATGGCCTTGCCAAAGAGATTGAAGATGTTCTGGAAAATAAGGTCACCTGCACCGGATGGAAGGTGGGGACCACCAGGGAAAAAAACCGCCAAATCCATAAACTTCCTGTGCAGTTCAGCCTTTCCCCCCCGAACTGATCCCACCATTTTGCCGGGGTGTTTTTTTACACCCCGGTATTTCACTATTTGTCTGATTGATTCTGATCCATGTAATCGGCAATTTTTTCTGCTGAATCTCCGAACAGATCCGCCATGGGGATGAGATCCAAAAGGGTGTCGTCCCATCTTATTTTGTCAGATTCCAGCACCGTGTCCTTTATACGGATAAATTTGCCTCCCAGGGCCTTGATGCGTTTGATTAGGGATACCTCACTGACATTTTTAAACGAGACATTTAAAGAGAGCAAAAATTCAATGGCACTGGTACCTGGAGATGAAGAGATCACCGGTATGACCAGTATGCTTTTGCCATCCTTCCTGCCCTTGCCGATGTAAACATTTCCTTCCCGAACAATGATATTTTTGGTTCCCTTAAGCTTGTGGTCTGTTTCTGCCCTGGAGATTTCTGATGTAAGACTGCCGGTTTTACGGATTACTTCAATGCGGGTTTCCGGGGTCTCTTCCCCCAGCAGGGTGAGCCCGGATATTCGGTAGAAAAGTGCCCCATTGATCCTGGAAATGACCTCCTGGAGATTTTTAATGACCAGCACGTTTCGGTTGGTTAACTGGGAAATTTGAATATCATGGGTTGCCAGTTCTTCATATATCAAGCCTTCAAATGTTTGCGCGATGCGGCTGGTTCCCACGGTGACGGTTTTTGCCTGGTGCTTGATGGCATCCACCGGTCTTGCCAGGGTGTTGATGGCCATGTCCGTGATTTTGAAAAACTGGTCCAACATGTTGGCAGGGGTTCCTTTTTGGGCAAAATCAATTTCAAAATCCCCCACCGGTAATCTGCCGGAAAGATATTTCGACAAAA
This sequence comes from Desulfobacterium sp., assembly GCA_045046665.1. Lineage (GTDB taxonomy): Bacteria > Desulfobacterota > Desulfobacteria > Desulfobacterales > Desulfobacteraceae > Desulfocicer. The sequence goes on along the minus strand of JASFYZ010000093.1, from coordinate 3,024 downwards.
GCGTAATATTGGAGGCAATGTCAATGCCCAGGGTTCCGGGGAATCTGTTTTCCCGTCGTTTCTGGGAAAATTCATTGTAAAAGGCCGCTATTTTTTCCCGGAACCGTTTTTCCAGGATCACCTCATAGACGTCATGCCCCAGGGTTTGATATTCGTCGATGATATCCTTGATCTCCCGCTGGTGGGCATAAAAGAAACGGGAGCCTTCGTTGATGGCCAGGGCCGCATAATATCCCCAGATATGACCCACCAGTGTGGTGAGGAGGGGGGCCATGTGCTCCCGGGTGGCGGGGATGTGAAACAGATCATCGGCATAGGGTATAAACCGGTCCTCTCCCTCATCGGCAATGATCACCGTGGTGGCCTTGTGGGCATGGAAGATGGCCGTATCTTTAATGATGTCTCCCAATACACTTTCCCGTGTACCGGCGGCACACACGATGATCAGGGGTTCTGATGAGAGATCAATGTGTTTTTTGTCTTCCACATAGTCAGAGGAGATGGTCTTGTAGCACAACTCGCTGAGTTTTATGCGGATCTCGTCGGCGGCAGTTTTGTTGGCGCCGCTGCCCACGGTGGCCCAGTATTGTTTTGTAATGGAAAGGCGTTCTGCGGATTTTTTTATTTCAGCTTTCATGGCCAGGATTTTTTTCATTTTCCCGGGCAGCTGATTTAATTCATTGATCTCATCGGTGACCCGTTCCGGATCAATGGCCTTGAGCATGGCGGCGATGTGAAGGCCCAGCAATGCCCCGGCTGTAAGCTGGGCATAAAAGGCCTTGGTGGAGGCCACGGACATTTCAATATCCCTGCCGCTGCTGGTGTAAAGGACCCCGTCGGTTTTAAAGGTCAGATCAGAATCCCGTCTGTTGACAATGGCAAGGGTGGCAGCCCCCCGGGCCTTGACCATGTCAACGGTACGATTGGTGTCCGTTGTGGTGCCCGACTGACTGATGGCCACCACCAGATAGGATGCCATGGCATCTTTGCCTTCCTGGGTGCCGGGTATGGCAAATCCCGAGAGTTCCGAGGCTTTCATGGCACGGATATCCAAGCCTTTGACGGCCAGAAAAGTTTTTAAAATATCCGCACAGCCCTGGGCCGCAATGCCCGCTGTTCCCTGGCCAATGAAATATATTTTTGTGATGGTGCCCTGGGTGAGGCCGGTTTTAATTTTTTCCGGCACCACGGATTGGTCCAGCGTGGTCTTGTAAAACCCGGTGTCAGGGTCGGTTTTCCATCGGTTTTGGAGGGTCTTTTCCACGGACAGAGGCGCTTCGGAAATTTCCTTTAAAAAATAGTGGGGAAAATGCTGGCGGTCAATGTCCCGGGGGGTGATTTCACTGGTTTGAATGTCTTTTTCAGTGATGGCAATGGGGAATCCATTGTAGGACAGGGAGGATATGCCGGAAAGCCCGCCTTCACTCATCTGATCCAGGATGACAATCTGCCCCTGTTTTTCTCCGTTGAGCTTGATGTAATCCTGGGTCTCTTCCACCAGGCCATAGAGTTCAGACGCTGTGATGTAATGGTCCCTGGCAAGTCCCACAAAAACGGCCTGTCCACTGCCCTTCTGGGCCAGAAACACTTTGCCCGGGGCCCGGTCCGTGTGCATGGAGATGGCATGGGAACCCTCAAAATCATTCACGGCCAGGCGAAAGGCCTCTTCAATGGGATTGCCCTGGAGAAGATAATGTTCAATGTGCAGCGGAATAATTTTGGTATCCGTGGTGATGGACTCTGGAAGGGTATCGTACCGGGACTCGTAGGCGGATTTCAAGCTTAGATAATTGTCAATATCCCCGTTGAGACTCACATGGATAATGCCCGGTTTTTCCCGGAGTTGATCTGTGGTCTGGTTGTCAACGGGGTGGCAGTTGGGTTGACCAATGCTGCCCACCGAGGCCCAGCGGGTGTGGGCACAAATGCTGAAGGAGGAGGCAGGGCAGGAGAGAAACCGCTGGAGAATCAGGTCATTTTTAATCTGGGTGCGAAGGTAGGTGACATTATCTCCAAGGGCACCGATGACTGCGGCAAATTTATACACAAAGGTCATGGACATCTGGGCTACGCCGTTTTTATCCGGGGCGGTGTGAATGGTGATACAGTTGTTTGTCAGAACGGTTTTTCCGGTGCGCTGTTTCAATTGTTCGTCAAGGCCTGCGGTATCCAGCTCCCGGCAGAATATTTCAAACTCGCGGAGGGGCAGAGTGGTCAGGATGGAGATGCCCGCAGAGTCCCGTCCCCGGACCTCCAGGCGGTCAATGCTGTTTAGAATGGCATTGATGCTTTTAAACCGTACTAACTGTTCCGGGGCCCACTCCTGGGAGGGGGAGTGGTTCATGTCTTTTATTTTCAGGAGGTTTTTCAAAACTTCCTGGCGAATACACCACCCGGCATCCTGGCAGGTTTCCATGCGTTGAAGGGCTGTTTCAAACTCCTGGGAATCCAGAAGGGCCATTCGGTGGCTGAGTTGCTCTTTTTCCGTGGTGATGAGGGTATGGAGTCGGGTGCTGATGTCTGAAAGCAGGAGCTGTTTTTCCGGTGCATTGAAAAGCTCAGAAAACGTAGCGTTTTCCTTCAATGCCCTTGCCATTTTTACAAAAGCGTCCATGTGGTTGGCGCCTCCCAGATAGCAACCAGCCACGGATTTGCCCTGGTCAAGGCAGGTGGAGAGAAGATTGATCTCCATGATTTCCAAATTTTTTTCCAGGGTAATGACATCTGTGGGCGTTTGATTTTTTTTACCCTGAAATGCCACCAGTGCCGCAATCCCGCAGGAGAATGCCCCGGGATATATGGGAAACAATATGAGGGTGTTCTCCGGTGCCCTATGGGGGCAGGTGGCAAATTCAACATGAATACCCAATACCTTCCGGGTGTGTTTCTTTAGTCCGTTGGCAATGTATTTGATCATAATATGTATCCTTTTTTGGAAAAAGATAAGGGAGGGGGATGGGTCCGGCCCATTGGGACCCAAAGGCGATCAGCCCTTTTGCCCTGCCGGGCGTTAAGAAGCACAGA
>JASFYZ010000092.1:0-8323 GCA_045046665.1 Desulfobacterium sp. | reverse complement strand
GGAGACCGAAAATAATAATCGTCCAAGATTTCTGTGGCACCGCAGAGCGGCGTAACGACTACCGCCAGACTGAACAATTATTTATTTCCATCTCCCTTATATCCACAACTCTGGTGCTTCTAACATAAAAATTTTATGCAACCTGGCGTCTTCTTTTTCGGCAATGGATTAACATCCAATGTGCCGTGAAATAACGATTCGCTGCACTTCGGAAGTACCTTCACCAATATCAAGGAGTTTCTGGTCCCGGTAGAACCGCTCAACATCATACTCTTTCATGAGGCCATATCCGCCATGGATCTGAACGGCATGATTGGCCACCCGTCCCATGAGTTCGGAACAATACAGCTTGGCCATGGCCGCCTCTTTTTCAAAGGGTCGCTTTTCATCCCTTAACCAGCAGGCTTTGTACATTAAATTACGGGCACACTCAATTTCCATGGCACAGTCTGCCAGTTTAAAGGCAATGGCCTGGAATTTTGAAATGGATTGACCAAATTGTTTTCTCTCCTTGGCATATTTTAGTGCCAGATCATAGGCACCCTGGGCTCCGCCAAGTCCCATGGAGCCGATGGATAGACGTCCACCGTCCAAGGTCTTGAGCATTTGATGGAAGCCATCGCCTTGGTTTCCAAGAATGTTTTCCTTGGGGATCCTGACATTGTCAAAATAGAGTTCCGCTGTGTTGGATGCCCGCCACATCATTTTTTTATGCATGGGAACGGCCTTGAACCCCGGGGTATCTTTTTCAACGATAAAGCAGGTGTATTCAGGTTTTCCACTCTCCCGGGTACCGGTGATGGCCTGCACTGTGACGCCCATTGTCATCTCACAGGCGGCATTTGTTATAAATATTTTGGACCCGTTGATGACCCAGTCGTCTCCATCGCGAACGGCGGTGGTTTTACTGCCTCCGGCATCTGATCCAGCGGTGGGTTCGGTGAGTCCAAATCCCCACAGGGCTTCCCCGGCGCAGAGTTTTGGAAGATATTTTTGTTTTTGTTCTTCTGAACCAAAATAGTAAAGCGGGCCAATGCCCAATGAATTTGCAGCGGCTATGGTGGCGGCCTGGGACCCATCAATTCTGGCGACTTCTTCAACAGCGATGATATAGGAGATGTAATCCATGCCCTGTCCATCGTATTTTTCCGACACAAACATGCCAAAAAGACCAATTTCACCCATCTTGCGGGTGAGTTCAGACGAAAATTCTTCTTTTTCGTCAAGTTCACCTGCAATGGGGGCAATTTCTTTCTGGGCAAACTTTCTCACTTCCTTGCGAATCATCTCCTGTTCTTTAGTAAGGTCAAAATTCACCCTAATCTCCTCCTTATATTTGTGGTCAATGATGTAGGACTTTTGAGTTTGCTGTCCAAAGGGCACGCCATGACAAACGGAAAACGAATATGGTGATCAATGTTGAAAATGGCTGGTGCCGTCAGTTGGTTCAAGTCTTTCTATTGTTGGTAACTCTTGCTTGCCGAACGAGCGCTCGGTTTTATTGTAAACGATACTATATTTGTTGAAGATCATTTGTCAAATGTTTTTTTAAAAATTTAGGAAATGATTTTGATTTGGGAGGGGATGGCAGGCGGGGGGAATAGGGCTTGCCTGAATAGGCAAGCCCTGTCTTGTTATTTTTTTTCACCGGCAAGGAGTTCAGCCAGATGAATCACTTTGAGTTTCCGATTCTGACTCAAGGCACCGCCCCGGAGTTGCAGGATGCAGCCTGGGCACTCGGTGACCAGAAGTTCTGCGCCGGTACTTTCGGCATCATCCAGCTTCCGGGTGAGGATCTCCCTTGACACCGCCGGGAAGTTGGCGGAAAAACTGCCGCCAAATCCGCAGCAGGTCTCCTCTTCTGCGGCCTCCATAAAGGTGTTACCCGTGTGGCGGATGAGTTCTTTGGGAGCCTCCTTGATCCCAAGACCCCGGCACAGGTGACAGGGGGAGTGCCAGGTGATTTTTTTGGGGTCTTTGGGTTGACTGTCATCCTGGCCATTGGTTTGACCCGTTGGGCCTTTGGGAAAGCCTGCGATGTCGTGGATAAACTGGCTGAAGGGGATCACCTTGTCGGCAAATAGAGTAGCCTCCTCCCCAAGGATATCCTCTGCAAGGGATGGATAGGCGTTTTTAAGATGGGAGGCACAGGAGGCGCAAAGGGTGACAATGTAGTCGGTCTTGACATTTTTAAATGCCGTAATGTTTTGAACGGCAACATCCCGGGCCGCCTCTTTTTCTCCCATCATCATGGCTGGAAGTCCGCAGCATGACTGGCCCATGGGGAACTCAAATACGATGTCTCGGCCAGATGCCTGTATGGCTTTGATCCCGGCTTCAAGCTGTTCCGGATAGACAAAATCCTGGACACATCCTGAAAATATGGCAACTCGGATGGGCTTGGTTCCGGGTTTGGAGGGGGCGATTTTAAGGTCTTTTTGCAAAGCCTTCCATCGATCCCTGAAGGGAACCTCTGCAATGGCAGGCAATCTTTTAAAATTGTGTTCCTTGAAAAAGATCATGGGCAGATGGCGAAGATACTGGGTGTTCCCGGTGACGGGTTTCTGGGCAAGGCTTGCGGCCCTTAAGAGCCCATGGAACATTTTTCGACTTTTAAGAACCTTGGCAAGCATGAGGCTCTTTAACGGATGGCCCTCCTTGTCCTGGATCAGGGTGTGGACCTCCTTGATCAGCCGGGGAAGATCAATGCCCCCGGCGCACACGGTTTTACAGGCCCCGCAATTGGTGCAGTTTTGGACGAGATTTCTGGCATTTTCCGCGCCATGGAAAAAATAGGTGGTGATCAGTCCGATGGCACCAATGTAAACATGGCCCATCTGATGGCCTCCTACCATGCGGTACACCGGACAGACATTGGCGCAGGCTCCGCATCGGACACATTGGAGGATCTGTGCGAAATCAGGGTCAGCGGCGATTTTGCTGCGTCCGTTATCAAGTAAAACAATGTGCATTTCCCGTTTTCCAGAGGGGTCCACGGTACACTGGGAAGGTCCGGTGATCCATGTGACATAGGAGGTCAGGCGTTGGCCTGTTGCATTTCTGGGAAGCACTTTGGTAATGGTCAGGGCGTCCTTTAAAGAAGGAAGGAGCTTGTCAATGCCAGCCAGAACCACATGAACCTTTGGCAGGGTGGTAGCAAGGCGGGCATTTCCCTCGTTGGTCACGATACCTATGGTGCCGGTGCTGGCAATGACAAAATTAGCCCCTGTGATGCCCATGTCCGCTTCAAGGAATTTTTCCCTGAGCTCTTTTCGGGCCACCTTTACCAGTTTTTCGATTCCGGCATCCTGGAGTTTGCCCGTAACACTGGAAAACAGATCCGCCACCTGGAACCGTGACAGGTGGATAGCTGGCATGACCATGTGGGACGGACCTTCATGGCGAAGCTGGACAATCCACTCGCCAAGGTCCGTCTCTGTGACTTCAAGCCCCTTTTTTTCCAGGAAGGGGTTGAGATGGGTCTCTTCGGCCGTCATGGATTTGGATTTGATTATTTTTGTTGAATTTGTGGCTTCGGCAATTTCGGCGATGATTTTATTGGCATCCTGGGCCGTGGTTGCCACATGGACATGGATACCGTTGCTGGCCGCCTTTTTTTGAAATTGTTCCAACAGCTGCTTGTTTTGTGCGGTGGCATTTTTTTTGATTTCCGCCACCTGGGCAATCAACCCCTCCACATCCATACCGGCAAAGGCGTTTTTGCGGCTTTCCCGATAGGCCAGGGCAAACCGGTCCATGGCCCCCCGGAGAAATTCATTATCAAGGGCCGTGTCAATTCTTTTCTTATACGCCTTTATGGGCTCACCTTTTTTTGATGATTTTTCCATGATCAGCTCCTGTCCGGTTCCGGGGTGGGGGGTGATTTTCCAACAAAACAATGTGAAGTTCCAGGGGGCCGTGGACCCCGATAGCAAGCACCCGTTCAATATCCGCCGTGCGGCTTGGGCCTGTAACAAATGCCGTATATGAGGAGGGGTTTGAGATAAGGCTCTCCAATTCATCCACCATGTCAAGGGCTGTTTCCCGGATGTTTGATACGGGCAGCACGGCCACATGAACATCGCTGATCATGGTGATAAGCCGTTTTTCCTCGGAATCGGAATTGATCACAAGGGTTCCTGTCTCGGCAATGCCGAAATCCGCAAAGGTCACCCCCACATGAATGCCGTTTCCATGGTTTCTCAGATTGTCGGTGACAAGGGCAATATCATTTTGATGGCACAAGGCTTCCAGGATTTTAAATGAAGGTGTATCAAGGTCATGGGCCGCCAGGGTTTTTTGCTTCTCCTCCCTGCCCTGTGAGGCTGGCGCTTCATTTCCAGAGGGTGCCAGACAATGGGAAATCTCCGTTATTTTACAGATGGAAACCGCCGTTTCAAGAGCCTGCTCAATGGTTTTAACCCTGTGAACAACAGAAGAGACAAGGGCGGTATTCTCCTTAAATTGCGTTATTATATCTATTTGTTTCAATAGTTTTTCCTTGATGGGTAATATCTGGGGATACGTTACTTAGGAAATGAATCCGAAATAACGTACACATTCTGTTGTATCTGGGATTTGGGGACGCTGGGGGTATACCTCCTTTTCTGATTTTTGAGGGCTGCTAAACAGACCAATTGGTTGTTCTGGTTTATAGCATGGCTAATATAAATGCAGGAGTATTGATTTGTCAAGAAAAATACATATTGTTTGAGAAATAGTTTCGGCCCTGCTATATAGAGTAAAAAAGTAAACAAATCAGTATCTTTATTCGTCTTATGGTTTTTCGTGCCCCATGATATTACAGTTTTTTTATAATGATTGTTCTGCTTATGCGGATTTTGAAAACTGCAATAACATTGGTACTACCAATATCAAAAACAGATAGCCATGAGAGGACTCTAATGAAAGGGGGCATAGATCAACTGATAACCCCACCCTGGTTCTGGAGGATGCCACCGTTCCCCGGAGTAAAATCCCCGCCATGGTGAAATGCTTGCAGGAAATTTCTAAAAAATATGATATCAGTATTGGCACCTTTGGCCATGCTGGAGCATGGCAATCTCCATCCGGGTAAAATAACAGGAGTGATTTAAGATGAATGATATGAAATCCCTGGCACGGCGTGTGAAAAAGCTTGAAGATCAGCTGGTGGTATGTATCCGGTGCGGTACCTGTCAATCGGTGTGTCCGCTCTTTGAGCAGACCCACCGGGAGGCCGATGTGGCCAGGGGAAAACTGGCATTGCTGGATGGTCTTGGTAAAAATATGTTTGAGAATGCCAAGGGGGTGGAAGAAAGATTGAACCGTTGCCTGTTGTGCGGTTCCTGTGCCGCCAATTGCCCAAGCGGTGTCAATGTGGTGGAAATCTTCATCAAGGCCCGGGCCATTCTGGCGGAATATAAAGGCTTGTCCCCGGCCAAGCAATTGATTTTTAAAAAGGTGCTTTCTGATCCAAAAACATTTGATTTTTTCACCGAGCTTGCTGGAAAATTCCAGGGGGTTTTTACCAAAAAAGAGGACAATCCCCAGGCAACCTCCTGCGCCAGAGTGATCTCCCCGCTTTTGGATAATCGCCATTTCCCCTCCATGGCAGAGAAATCCTTTCATCGGCTGACCCACCGGCTGAACACTCCTGTGGGAAAATCCGGGATTAAAGTAGCCCTGTTCACGGGCTGCATTATTGATAAGGTGTTTCCCCGCATTGCCAATGATGCCATTGAAGTGTTTAAACACCATGGCATTGGACTTTATATCCCCGAGGGACAGGGGTGTTGCGGGATTCCGGCCCTGGCTTCCGGGGACCGGGAGACCTTTACAAAACTTGTGGACCACCATATCCGGCTGTTTGAACGGGAAAAATTTGATTACCTGGTCACGGCCTGTGCCACGTGTACGTCCACCATTAAAAAATTATGGCCCTCCATATATGAAGGAACGGGCAGCGGGATCAAAGCAAAAATTTGGGCGCTTTCGGAAAAAACCCTTGATATAAATCAGCTGTTGGTAAATAATATTCAGTTTCCTCCGTTGGATACAAGGAAGGAAAAAAAGGGGGAACGGGTCACCTATCATGATCCCTGTCATCTGAAAAAATCATTGGGGGTTGCAGCGGAACCCCGGGCACTGATAAAGGCCTCGGGCCATGAACTGGTGGAGATGGAAGATGCCGATAAATGCTGCGGGATGGGGGGCAGTTTTAACCTTTATCATTATGATATTTCTTCCCGCATTGGGAATTTAAAGCAGCAAAATATTTCAGATACCCATTGCGATACCGTGGCAACGGGGTGTCCTGCCTGCATGATTCAGATATCTGATATGCTGGCAAAAAACGGTGCCAACATCAAAGTAAAACATCCCCTGGAGCTCTATGCTGAATTTTTGAGAAACCGGACGTAAACCATGCTCCCCCGGGTGGTGGAAGTCTGGCAACAGGCTCTCAAAAGGGCAGGGCGGTGAGTGTTTTTTTAAAATTGTTAACCCTATTATGGATACAAAGTATATGAGTGTAACAATAAAGCCCATAAAGCCCAAACGGATTTCAGATCAGGTCCTTGACCAGCTTAGGGAATTGATATTCCGGGGAACCCTCAAGCCCGGAGAAAAAATGATGCCTGAAAGAGAACTTGCCGAGGCCATGAACGTCAGCCGCACCACTATCCGGGATGCCACACAACGGCTGGTGGCCATGGGGCTCATTGTCCAGAAACAGGGACAGGGCACCTTTGTTAAAGCCTTTGATGGTCGATCAGACAGCCCCCTGGTAAAGGCCATGCAGGCCCAGGAGTGTTCCATTGTGGATCTGCTCGAAGTGCGCATGGGGCTTGAATGCAATGCCGCAGCTCTGGCTGCAAGCCGGGCCGATGAGGGCGATTTAAAGGCCCTTGCCCACAGCATTGAAGAGATGAAGCAGGAGGTTAATTCCGGACGGCTGGGCACCCAGGCAGACACCTCTTTTCACATGGCCATTGCCTATGCCGCCAAAAATCCTCTGCAGGTCCTGGTCATGCGCAATTTTTATGACCATCTTTTCTATGGTATCCGGGAGAATCTGGCAGGTCTGCATAAGTATAAAGGAAATGGGGAAATTATCATAAGTCAGCATCAAAATATCATGGACGGTATCAAAAATCGGGACATCTACCTGGCTTATTCCGCAATGAAAGCGCATATTCAGTTTGTCATTGATTTTTTCGAGGAGAAAGAAACGTTTTGATTCGATATTTTGTTCTTGTTTGTGCAGTGCTCATGCAGCTTTGTCTTGGTGCCACCTACTCCTGGTCGGTGTATCTAGCACCCTGAAGGCCATCACCGGCATTTTCCAGGGAGGCGTTCAGCTTCCCTTTTTATTTTTTTACTTTGTGTTTCCTTTCAGTGTGGTGTTTCTGGTGCTTATCTGTTGGGCGTATTCCCATTTTTCGGGTTATGCAGCTAACAATGAAATAAATGAATTTACCATTTGTTTCAGGTAGTTCCAGCGGCCAGGCTTGTAGTATTAGCGCAGCATGATCATTTTGTCTGCATTTTCCTTACACCAGAAAATGCAGGGGCCTTTAAGTCGCAAGTTGACCACTCTCCGGATCGAACTTTCAATTGCTCCACTGCCGATAGGTAAGCCCAATGCCTTCACATTTGAGAAATCAAGCCTCTGCTCATTTCGAACAAAATAATCTCGCTCCGTTTTGATAGCTTTGCTATTTCGACCTCGACAAAGAACCTGTACTGCCTTTACGACCGCAATCGATTGACCCTTTAATAGAAGGCCTCTTTGTTTGGAAATCCAGGATTTACGTTTTTTAGCTGACCAACTTTTTCGTAACCCCGCAACCTTACCAAGATGTTCTACAGCATGGTAGAAGTCAAGAAGTTCATATACCTTCTCCAGATCCAAACCCAAGGATTTAACAAGAGCGGGGACTCGATTCCAGATCCAATGAGCTCCGTCTGCAACGAACAAGACTTTGTCTGCCTTCTGGATTGAGAGAGCCTTCAGATAACCTTTTAGCAGATCAAACAAGCCATCAGGACCATTGATTCCACCGTCAATAAAGGGATTGAAGCTTCTTTCCTGTTTACCCTGTGCATCGACAACATAAATGATCAAAAGCTTCGGTTCTCGCCAGGCCCCATTATATCGTGTTCTTCCTTTTTTGGTCTTTGGGCCTCGCTTCTTTTCACGCAGTCGTGTGCGTCCACCGTCAGTACTTACGACGACTCGACGCCCCTGGAGATTGTCCGCTTCGTTCAATGGAATTAGACCTTCTTGCTGGACTACCCGGGCTCGTTCCGCATAACGGTAAGCCAGTTTCCGAATCACCTT
>JASFYZ010000091.1:0-9023 GCA_045046665.1 Desulfobacterium sp. | reverse complement strand
ACCCTTGAGTGCTTCAAAATGGTTTCCGGGCGGTACTTGTTGCACAATAAAAATAAAAAAAGTGTTTGTCAAATTAAACCTTAAATGCTTTGATTCAAGTACGAAGGTTGCCCGTAGCGCGGCAGCCAGAGGGCAGATTCTAAAAAAAAAATAAGCGAGTTTGAATATGCAATTATTTATCGATTTTGACAAAATGACCCAGGTGTTTGCTGCAGCAGCAAGTGAAGGGCGGTTCCAACTATTTGAATATGAAACATATGAAGTGTTAAATGCGCTGGGCTCAGAATCGGTTCCCGCGCATCATCTGCTTGCCCGTAATCATCGCTTGACATCGGAGTTGCTCGCCCAGTTCATTGAAGAAAAAGTGGTGCTTAAGATTGTCAGCCCAGATATCGTTCATAAATCCGATGTGGGGGGCGTAAAGGTGGTACCCCGAACTTTGGGAAAAGTCAGAAGTGAAAGCCGACGGATGGTGGATATGGTGTGTGGTAAATTCGCAACCTTTCTGGCAAAAAATGGAGATCAAGACCCGTCATTACAGGAATATTCGGCACTTTCCGGGGATGAATTGTGCAACGCCATTAATAGGAAGATTAAAGGTATCTTGATCACCCAGTTTTTGCCCCCGGAGTCAGATTCCTTGGGCAATGAGTTATTGGTCAGTCTCAGATGGACCCGGGAGTTTGGGATGGTCATCACCGCAGGGCTTGGTGGAACCGATACCGAATTTTATGCAGAACGATTCCGCCAGGGGCAAGCGGTGGTTTCGGCCTCCACGGCGGATGTATCCGGGGATGCATTTTTTGAGATATTCAAAAAAACCATTGCCTACGAAAAACTCTCGGGCCAGACCCGGGGGGGGACACGCCTGATTTCCGACGAGCAACTCATGGAATGTTTCAGTGCTTTCATAGCTGTGGGTAACTACTTCTCTCCGCTCAATGATAAGGCACCTTATATTATTGAAGAACTTGAGGTAAACCCCTTTGCCTTGGTGGATTATGAGATGGTGCCCCTGGACGGGTTGTGCAGGTTTTCAGAGCCCTTTTCCCCCAGGGCCCCCCGCAGGGTTGAACGCATCAGCAATCTTCTTCATCCTGAACAGGTTTCCATTATCGGTGTAAGTTCAACTAAAATAAACTTTGGCAGAAATATCCTGCAAAATATGATTAAAGCAGGGTTTCCCAAAGATAAGATCACCATTGTGTCGCCAGGGACAGAAGAGATCGATGGGGTTGCATGTGTCAAAAATATTACTCAGATTCATGATTCAGACCTGATCATCCTTGCCGTGGGTGCGAAACAGGTGCCACAGCTTATTGATGAGATTATTGATAATGATCGGGCCAAAAGTGTTATTCTCATTTCCGGTGGTTTGGGAGAAACGCTGGATAGCCAGGAAAAGGCCCGGCAAGTGGTGGAGAAAATTTCCAAGGCCCATTCCCGGGAACAAGGAGGGCCAGTTTTCCTGGGGGGTAATTGTCTGGGGGTCATTTCAAGGCCTGGTAAGTTGGATTCCTTTTTCACACCGGAGGCGTGTTCCCCAAAACGACGGGACCAGGACGCCAGCCCGGTGGCCCTGGTCAGCCAGAGCGGTGCCTTTGGGCTGGTGCGTATGACATCCCTTGTATCCGGCGACCCGGCATACAATATCACCGTTGGAAACCAACTGGATCTCACTATTGGGGATTGTATAACATGGCTGGCTGATGCTGAGGATATCTGCGTGATTTGTGTCTATGTGGAAGGGTTCCAGGATCTTGATGGCCTCCATACCTGTCGGGGAATCAGAAAAGCGGTGCAAAATGGAAAAGAGGTTCTGGTCTACAAGGCAGGTCGGACCCCGGAAGGAAAACAAGCTACCTCGGGTCATACGGCATCCGTTGCAGGGGACTATATGGTTTGTACGTCTTGCCTCAGGCAGGCAGGTGCCCTTGTGGCGGACAGTCTCGAAGAGTTCGACGGCCTTGCCAATATGGCATTATCCCTGCATACAAAAAAGATGTCAGGATACAAAGTCGGTGCATTGAGTTCGGCGGGCTTTGAATGTGTGGGGGTGGCAGATGCCCTTGAGTCACGGGATTCCAGTTTGGAGTTGCCTTTGTTTTCCCTTGAGGCCCAACAAACCATAGCCGCTCTTTTTGAGAAATCCGGTCTTGCAAAGATCATGGATGTCAAAAATCCCTTGGACATCACCCCGGCAGCGCCGGATATCATCTATGTCGAGGTGATCAAGGCCATGATGCAGGATGATGGGATTGATGTCATTGTCACCTCCCTTGGGTCATTGGCTCCGGCAACGTCGGACACACCGGATCCCAATACCCCGCAAGGGTTTACAACGGATAAAAATAGTCTGGCCTCTTTGTTACCGGGTCTGATGGCGGATTCTCACAAACCACTGGTGGTTTTCAATGATGCGGGCAGAGCCCATGAGCCCATTAATAACCGCCTGAGACAAAATGGCATACCGGTCTTTAATACCTCTCGTCAGGCCATGACGCTGTTGGCACGGTATACCGCTTATCGAGATCGAATCCGAAGTTAATTGCATATTATAAAACCTTATATACGGCTCAATGTTACTCCAGTACTTGAAGTTCTCCCCTTTTAAAGGTATTTTGAATTATATGAAATCCATCCCCTGCGTGCATCTGGGCAGCATTTCCTGTGCTCAGGTATAGTAACTTTCAATTTTATATAGGAAATTTAAATAACTAAAAGATATGGACGAAAAATTTCAACAAATAAGTGTTATTGGCTTTATGAAACACAATGGCGGCCTAGAATTCAGGAAAATCAGCAACTCTGATTACCAGTTTAAAGCCACGGTTCAGGATTTTCATTTAAATCCAGGGGATATTACCCATGGCGGTTTCCTCATGAGCCTGATGGATTCAGGAATGGGAACAGCCGCACACCGGGTGCTTGGCGGGCAAACAAGAGCCGCAACAATTTCCTTGGACGTAAAATTCATCTCCGCCTCTACAACTGGAGATATACTGTTGGGTAGTGCTAAAGTTCTTAAAAAAACCCGTTCTTTGGTCTTTATGCAAGGTGAAATACGATGTGGGGAACGGCTTATCTCAACCGCTGAAGGGATTTGGAAAGTGCTATAACATGTCCCCTGAGGTTCGCGGTTTTAATGAACAGGCCAGGAGGTGATGGGGATTAAAAAACCCGACAGCAACCTTACTGTCGGGTTTTTAAATTTTATCTACGATGGTGATGTTGCAGTCGCTTTTTTTACAATGCAAACATCCAGGGATTTCAGGCTTTGCATTTTTTACGGATAATAAACTTTTTTCGACAAGCTGTCACGGAATACAGAATTTGCAACTTCAATCACAATATGGGGAGTGGGCTGACAAAACCTACCTTCGGATGAAAGGTAAAAAATACAATTACTCCTTGATACAATTGATATTTTTTGGTTTTTGCCGTTTCACCTTAAGGGGCCTTTTGTCAGCTCACTCCCCATATATGGTAGATTGTCGAACTGAATACTATCATATATAGTCATTTTGTGACGGTATTTTTAGTTCTGTAACAGCCTGTCGATTAATTTGTGCCGCTGATTGCCCTGGAGGTAATGGAATGGGATCAACGTTTCTGGTAGATGTTTTCTTCGTAATTGAACTCGTATTGTTCCATGATTTCCTCCAGGGATTCCGTGTTGAAATTGCCTTGGACAAAATGATCGCTGTTCAGTATCATTCGGGCAAGGGGAATGGAGGTCTTGGTCCCTTCCACCTTGAAATCACCAAGCCGTTTATTTAATCGTTTAATGGCTTTTTCCCGGGTAGATCCCCAGGCCACCACCTTGGCCAGCATGGGATCATAATAGGGAGAGACATTCATGCCCTCTTCCAGGGCATGTTCGAATCGGCTTTTCACCTTTCGGATGATGGGAAACCTAAGCTTGGAAATTGTACCGGGCTGGGGCAAAAAAGTGACCGGATCTTCGGCATAGACCCGGGCTTCAATGGCATGTCCGTCAAATTGGACATCCTCCTGGGCTATGTCCAGCCGTTTGCCGGATGCAATGTCAAGCTGGCATTTCACGATATCCATGCCCGTGATCAGTTCGGTGACGGGGTGTTCCACCTGTATCCGGGCATTGACTTCCATGAAGTAGAAATTTCCCTCTTCGGATCTCAGGAATTCAATGGTGCCCGCATTTCGGTATTTCATTTTTGCGGCAAGCTGACAGGTCCAGGTTTGGAGTTGGTGCCGTTCTTCCGGTGTTACCACCGGAGAAGGAGACTCCTCAATAATTTTTTGGTACCGTCTCTGTATGGAACATTCCCGCTCACCCAGAGTGATATAATTGCCGTAATGGTCCCCAAGGAACTGAACTTCAATGTGGCGGGCATTTTTCAGTCCTTTCTCCACATAACAGTCCGATGAGCCAAAGGCCATCTGCCCCATGCTGCTGGAAGAAATTAAAACCTGCTCAATGTCCTCTTCACTGGCAATGACCTGGATGCCCTTTCCTCCCCCCCCTTTGTCCAGTTTCAGAAGCAGCGGCGGCCCGTATTCCCGGAAAACTTTTCGAATTTCATCTGCATCTTTTACAATATCCAATGTACCCGGGACCACCGGAATATCGAGGTCGTGGCAGATTTTTCGACAATAACATTTTGATTCTATATCGTCCAGGGTCTCTACTGAAGGCCCCACAAAGGCAACACCCCGTTGTACCACAGCATGGGCAAAGTCTCGATTTTCCGACAAGAAACCATATCCCGGATGGACTGCGTCGGCTCCTGATTTTTCCAGGGCTTCCATGATGTTGTCGATGTTGAGATAACTTTTTGGCGGAGGGGTAGGCCCGATGCAAAAAGCTTCATCAGCATCCCTGACATGGGGGGCGTTCTCATCGGCTTTGGAATATACAGCCACGGTTTTAATGCCCATATCCCGTGCTGTTCGGATAACCCTGACAACAATTTCGCCACGGTTTGCAATTAATAGTTTTTTCATGTCCGGGTTTCCTTTATCAGGGGGTTGCCCACGGGAAAATGCATGCCCGCAGTTTCAAGGATTCCCCCCACAGCCATGAAAATACCGAAAAGGCCAGCAACAAAAAAGGCCCATCCGCTGAGGTTCAGCATGAACGGAGAAGCAAATCCAAAATAGATCCCCACCAGGGCGGCAATGCCTACATCTGCACCGATCACGGAAATGGCTGCTGCAGCAGGCGTGTATTTGAGAAAAATGGGTGTGGTCAGAATAAGGACCAGACCCAGAACCGCCCACTCATATCCGAGAATTCGGGTATCTAACTCCCAGCCATATATTCCGGCAAAATAGGTTACCCCGTAGGTAAGGCCGGAGCAGAAAGCAAAAAAAGCCCCAAAATAAAGCCAGGTCACCCCGCCAGCGGCATTGCCCAATTTCAGCTGGCTTGAGGCCGCAAACAGGTATGGGATTGTACAGGAGAAGGAAATACAGGACATGAACAAATAGGCTTTGTCTGAAACAAATCCACACAGGGAGGCCCAGGCGATCCAGGTGGCAATGGAGTAGGCAATCCATCCGGCCGGGCCAGCATCTGCCATATTAATGTTTACGGTTACTTCATTTTCCATGATTATCCTCATCTTTGGTTTAAATCAATTAAAGAAAGAGCACCGGTATGGTAACGCATCTGTCCGGGGCAATACCAAAACTATACCTCAAGGGTGACCATGGGAGCGTCCACCTCCATTTCATCCCACTCCTTTACCAAAATATCCTTAACAATACCGCCCTGCTCTGCGGTGACGCTGATTTCATTTTTCATGCAATTGATCACGACCACTTCCTGGCCTTCTTTAACGGTGTCACCCAGATTGACGACAACACGGGCAACTAACCCCGGCATGGTGGCATTGATGTTCAGTTCCATTGAATATCTCCTTTATTAATAAAATTGTTGGGTTGCGATTGTTAATGTTTATTTTCCGTATCGGTCTGAAAATTGTCAGGCCAGAGCATTCTCTGAGAGTAATTCTTTTTGTTGGATTCGCGCTGTAACCGCCTCCTGTTCAGTGCAGTGAACAAAACGGATATGGTCTCTTGTGGGGGTTCCCTGTCCGATTTTCCACAGGTCGGCATTGATTACATGGAGGGCACAAAAATATCCTCCCAGCGTAGGGCCGTCTCCGATGAGAATGATGGGCGTATTTCCACAAATATTCAGTGCTCCCCGAATAGAATAGGCATGATCCACAATGTTTGACGGATGACTGCCTCCTACACCGCCGTCAGTTCTGGCAAAAAAACCATCCATCAGCTCATCCAATCGATATGCGGAACGATTGGAGGTATGCTGGATTTTGAAGGAATTTTTAAACAAATAATCCATTCCTTCTTTGGAGACATAATCCGGACAGGTGTTGGGGCCTGGCATGGCACGGATATGCCACTCGTTTTCATATTCGGGCATATATTCTTTTTTTAATTTTCTGCCTGCAAGGCCAGCCAGGGGGGAAGAGGGCTGTCCAAATGTGAGCAAATCCCCCGGGGCCAGTTTGCGGCCCTTAAATCCCCCGTAATTTCCAAAAATACACGTGGATTTGCTGTTCAGGTAGTTGGGAACATCAAACCCACCGGCAACGGCAAGGTAAGATCGGAATCCTGTTTTGCCGAAATGAAAAAATTTAAGGTGATCTCCCTTGTGGACCATGATTGAGGTCCACATATCAACCGGATCACCGTTCAGGGTCGGCTTCATATCCGTACCCGTGATGGCCATGACCGCATCCTCTGTAAATTTTGCCTCAAAATATCCCCCGGCAATTTCCAGACCGGCTTCCCCTGCGGGATTTCCAACTAGAAGATTGGCAAATCCCAGCGACACATTGTCAAGGGCACCGGATGCAGCCATCCCCTTGCCCAGGTATCCAAGCCGTCCCGGCCAGTCTTCAACGATTGTCTCAATTCCACCATTGATTATGTTCAGCATTTTTCCATCCTCCTTGTCCGAATTTTTAACCGGAACCCATCTGAAAATTTATTAGATTTACCATGGATTGTCTCAATTGACGGGATGTTCATTATAATTTGGGAGCTTCCATTGCCCCTTTGGCCTGTTTTTTTCTGAATTCTTCTGCGCCGTTGACCACTGCTTCCGATTGAACAAAATTCATATAATCCTTTATCCGTATTTTCCCTTCTTCAATCTCATATGAGTAATCGGTTTTCTCATGGACGTGGGCATAGATATTTAATATCTCGGATTCGCTCACCTCGTGAAATTTTATCCGGTCTCCGTTCCGGTAGAGGAAGGGGGTTTCCTTGAAAAGGGGATGCTTCTGGCTGAACTGAAAGGTGGGAATGGTCCGCCCGAAGATCTGGTAGCCGCCGCCGGTGGCCGTGGTGTATGTGAATACACAGGGGCCGCCGATGCCCACGGTTCCCTCGGGGGTCCATATTCGGGGCGGATTGTATTTGGGAACCACAATGGCACAGCGGGGATCCATGGGCCAGAAGAAACCGCCTCCGGGCCAGAACCCGCAACCGCTGTTATACCATTCCGTTCCCAAAAGCATTTTTTTGACCTCGTCAGCGGAAATCCCGTTGCACATGGCAATATATTCCAAATTATACCCGTTTATTACATTGGGGGCGTCAGGTCGGATTTCTTTCACATATTTCTCAACGGCCTTTTTGGTTTCACTGTCTTCAAAGGCAATGGGCAGGTGGATGACCCGGGATTCCAACTCGATATTTTCAACGTCGACAACGGCCTGTTCTTCTTCCTTGATGGCCTTGATAAGATCTTGGGGCCTGAGAATTTCCGGTTCAAAATGAAAAAGATTGGTCCGGATTCCGGGCACAGTTTCAATAAGTCCAGGAATCTTTTTTTCCAGGATATTTGCATTGATGGTTCCGATGCGGAAGGAATCCAGCAGGTCAGCACGCTGTTCCTGGCCGTATTCCACTTGGATGAACCCATCACCGGCCTGGCGAAACAATATTTCCAGTCGGGATTGCGTGGGGGGTAAAGAATCCAGGATAACATCATAATCTTTTTGTTCCATGGCTTACGAACCTCCTTTTTAGTGATGAACAATGAATTTTAACCAAAACATTAAAGCTTAGGTGCGGATATGGTGTAATTTGCTTTTTTCAATTCTTCACTGACTTTTTTAATAAGATCCAGTGCTCCTGGACTGTCCGAGTGCAGGCAGATGGACGATCCCTCAATGTCGATATCTGTGTTCACGGTGGTGTTTACTTTTTTTTGGGTGAGCATGCGCATGATTTTGGCCGCCACCTCTTCTGGCCGGTGGGATGCATGTGCCCTTGTGATAACCAAGTTCCCCTCACCGTCATAATCCAGGTCTCCGTATACCTCGTATATGACCCGGATACCCATTTCATCGGCCACCTCTTTGACCACCCCTTTTTTCATGGTGTATAGATAAAGGTTTTTGTCAATCTCAGCTATAGCCTGGCAGACAGCTCGGGCAACGGCTTTGTCCCTGGACATCATGCCGTAAAGGGATCCATGGGGTTTTACGTGGTGGAGTTGCTGATCCCCGGCCTCCACAAAAGCCTTGAGAGCACCGATTTGATAAATCACATCGTCATGGATTTCTTCCATGGTCATTTTTATTTCCCGGCGGCCGAATCCCTGGAGATCCGGCAAACCGGGATGAGCCCCGACCTGGACTCCGTGTTTTTTTGCAAAGGCAACGGTTTTCTTCATTACACCCGGATCTCCGGCATGAAACCCGCAGGCCACATTTGCTGTGCTGATGTACGGCATGAAGG
This sequence comes from Desulfobacterium sp., assembly GCA_045046665.1. Lineage (GTDB taxonomy): Bacteria > Desulfobacterota > Desulfobacteria > Desulfobacterales > Desulfobacteraceae > Desulfocicer. The sequence goes on along the minus strand of JASFYZ010000091.1, from coordinate 257 downwards.
CTTCATCGTTTCCCATGCTGTACATGCCAAAACTTTCACCCATGTCTACATTGATGTCAATTTCCATAAATCCTCTTTTGGGGTTTGATTGCGATATTAATCATTCTGGGGGTGGGCCATTAATTTTGATGAATGGCCGAGATTACAATCAAAATTCTTTTTTTAAATTGGAAACAAAAATTTTTTCCTATTTTTAACGATGGTGCAAATACTTAGTATTCGCTGAATTTTTCAATTTGCTTTGTTTTCAGGGTATT
>JASFYZ010000090.1:0-10971 GCA_045046665.1 Desulfobacterium sp. | reverse complement strand
AAGATTAATGAAAAATCCAGAAAAACACTTTCACACACTGAGATGCCAGGCCCTTAAAGAAGTCCTTGAAGAGAATAATTTCGAGGTATGGATTGCCGAGACCATTGACAAAGCAAAAGAGATCGTAACCCAGGAAATCATTCCCCGGTCCAAACCAGAAACCATTTCCTGGGGAGGGTCCATGAGCTTTATGGAGACCGGAATCACCCAGGCCCTGGAAACCATGGACGGCATCAACGTCATCAATGTAAAAGAGGCAGGGATTTCAAAGGAAGAAAAGGCAAAACGAGTCAAGGCCGCCATGACGGCGGACCTCTATTTTACCGGAACCAATGCGGTGACAGAAAAGGGACACCTGGTCAATCTGGACATGGTGGGCAACCGGGTGGGCGCCCTCACCTTTGGCCCCAAGGAGGTTGTTGTTATTGCGGGACAGAACAAAATCGTACCGGATCTGGGTTCGGCCATGGAGCGTATCAAGGATTATGCCGCCCCCACCAATGCCATGCGCCTGGATATGAAAACCCCCTGCACAACCTCTGGACACTGCATGGACTGCAAAAGCCCCAACCGCATCTGCAACACCTGGACCATCACGGAAAAAGCCTTCCCTCCCAAACGAGTCAAGGTGATTCTGGTGCTTCAGGATCTGGGGCTGTAGTAGCACCGGGTCAGAGTTATACCGTTTATCCTTGATGGTGCCATGGGCTGCCGGGGAACACCCATAAACCATCAAGGAACAACATTCACCGTTTCAACAAATGGCAGGCCGCAAAATGACCGCCCCCAAGGTCCATCAAAGATGGGTTCATCCTCCTGGAGCAGCACGGGGCCTGCATTTCTCAACTGGAATACGGGTACACCGATAATGTGGGTAAAGAAAAGGCCCTGCCCGTGACCCGGAACGGCACAGCCCCGGGTGTGGGATTGCGCCTGTCCGCCCAGTTATCCCAGATTCCTTACTCCTATGATCATTGTCTGGATGTGCCAGAGGTGTTTCCAGCGGGTAAACTGGACGCAGATCTCCAGCATTTTGTGGTAGTTTTGTTAGCCAATTCTTATTCTGATGTTATTTTGCGGCCTAATTCAAAGGCTCGTTCGCAATCCAACGGAAACACCTCGTTGTGGCGCTCAATTTTTGAAAAAACTTAGCGTACATTTATGCATGGATCTGGGCAGCACTCTCAATAATGGTATCTAAGCTGAGCAATAAATAATGCCTCATCAGTGACTTTATAGACCATTCGGTGTTCGTTATCTATACGCCTGGAACAGTAGCCTGATAAGCCTTTTAATATTTCAGGTTTGCCAATACCTTTCTTACCAGGATTCATCTTGGTGTCTTTGATTAAATCGTTAATCCTCTTCAAAATTTTTTTATCTGTCTTTTGCCAATAAAGATAATCATCCCAGGCATCTTCTGAAAAAATAAGCTTCATTCAATAAAATCTCTTTCTTGGCCACCACCATTTTCAAGTGCTTTAATAGATCTAAGCAAGCGTTCTGCATTCTTGGGGCTTCTCAAGAGATATGCTGTCTCTTCCATTGCCTGATAGTCATCAAGTGACATCATTACAACAGGTCTTTTTTGTGCTCTTGTAATCAATATCGGTTCACGATTATCCCAAACAGTTTCCATTGTTTGAGCAAAATTTTGTCTTGCATCGCTATATGATATAGTATCCATAATAATACTCCATTTCTAATAAATTAGTCTACATATGCATTGTACGTGTTTTTGTACGTATGTCAATAGGGCCATCGTTTCAATGATGAGGCTGGAAGGACTTTTGCGGCTACCCACGTAAGGCGGGATCTCTTCAAAAAGTGTCAATTACTTTTCAAGCAAGCTGAAGGATGCCAACAATTCTAATATATTCCCCTCCCAACCTGACAGAATAAGATAGATATAAACAATAATATTAAATAGATATAAAGAAAAGCCAGTCCAACTGTCAGGATATTTTACAACCTGTAAAATAAAACCATTTTAATCCGCTTCCATCGGCCATGGGACCCCACTCCTCCAGCATAACAATACCCTTTAAAACAAGATACTTACTCTTTTTTAATCATAGAGGCATATAACTTGCTGATAAGCCTGTTAACAGGGAAACAGATCCACTGTAATCAATTGAACAAAACATTGGAGGGCGCAAAAATGACAGAATATGGAAATAAACTATTAGTTGTGCTGGACGGTTCAGAAAGATCTTTTAAAACCATAGAGTATCTCTGCGATTTTAAACCCTTTATCCGGAAAAACATTGTGCTTTTTAATGTGTTCAACTCAGTGCCGGAGAGCTATTGGGACATCAGCAACGAGGACTTCAGCCGCAATGCCATGGCCCAGGCAAAGGGATGGGAACTCCAGCGCAAAAAAGAGATGGTCGCTTACATGGAGCGAGCCAAAAGCCTGCTTGTGTCTGCCGGATATTCCCGCACCGGCATTTCCGTCAGCATCAAGAATCGAAAAAAGGGTGTAGCACGGGATATCATTGCAGAAGCCTCCAAGGGATACTTTGCAGTACTTGCCAGGAGGCGGGGATATGGTGCGTTGCTCCATGTGGTCATGGGCAGCACCACCACAAAACTTGTGGAAAAGCTGTCTTCAGTGCCGGTACTTCTGGCAGGTCTTCAAAAAATCAACAATGCTATTTTTCTCACGGTGGATGGTTCCGAAGGTTCCAATCGGGCTGTGGATTTCACGGCCAATGTGGTTGGTGATTCCGACTGCCGCATTGTCTTGTGCAGTGTACTCAGAGATTTTGAAAATCCCAATTTGTCAGGGGAAGGCGAAAACACAGGCACAACAGAGTATGTCAAATTTTTCTTTAATACCATGCAGTCGGCCATTGATGACGCCGCAGAAAAACTCAAAGCGGCCGGTATCGCCAGTGAACGGATTCAACGAAAAATAATCACAGGAACAAAGACCCGGGCAGGCAGCATTGCCAAGGCAGCAGAAGAAGAGGGATGCGACACCATCGTTCTGGGTAGAAGGGGCAAATCCAATGTGGAAGATTTCAATATCGGTCGGGTACCCTGGAAGGTGATCCATGCAGCCCGTAAAATGACCGTGTGGATTGTTTCATAAAATTGGAACCTGGCAAAAAATCACATTCAAGGGGGAAAATTCATGGGTACCCTAAACATGCACAGGGTGTTTAATCCAAAATCTATTGCTGTCATCGGTGCCGGTGAACGTCAGGGACGTATCGGGGCTGCCATCATGAACAATCTTTTAAAAGGCGAATTCCCCGGTGAGGTGTACCCGGTGAATCCCAAGTACGATGCGGTCATGGGGCTGCCCTGCTTTCCCCATGTGGCAGCCATTGAAAAACCGGTGGACATGGCCATCATTGCCACCCCCATCAAAGGGGTCTCAGACATTGTGGAGGCCTGCTCAAATGCCGGACTTGCCGGAGCCGTGATCATCTCCTCCGGTGGCAAGGAGATGGGGGCAGCCGGGCGCAGAATAGAAATGCAGATAATGGAAAAGGCAAAAAAAAACAACCTGCGCATCATTGGACCCAATTGTCTTGGTATTGTTAACACCGCAAAAAATTTCAATGCCAGTTTTGCCCATCAGTCCCCCCTGCCCGGAAAAATTGCCTTTCTTTCCCAGAGTGGGGCCGTGTGTACCTCTGTTCTGGACATGGCCATGCGTGAAAATGTGGGATTCAGCCATTTCGTCAGCCTGGGCACCATGATGGACGTGGATTTCGCGGATATGATCGATTATCTTGGATCCCTGCATTCCGTTGAAAGCATTGTCATGTATGTGGAAAACCTTACCAATATCAGAAGCTTCATGAGTGCTGCCCGTTCTGTGTCCCGCATCAAACCCATCATCGCCCTGAAATCTGGTAGATCAAAGGCCGGAGCCAAGGCCGCAGCCTCCCATACCGGGGCCCTGGCCGGTGAGGATTCCGTGTACGATGCTGCTTTTAAACGGGCCGGAATTTTAAGGGTGAATGAGTTTGAAGAACTCTTTGACTGCGCCGAATTTCTGGCCAAACAAGAACAGCCCCGGGGGAAACGTCTTGCCATTGTTACCAACTCCGGGGGTCCCGGTGTCATGGCGGCCGATGCCTTGGCAACCCATGGGCTGGAACCCGCAGAACTCAGCCCGGAAACCATTAAGCAACTGGATGAATTTCTCCCCAACAACTGGAGCCGGGGAAACCCGGTGGATATTCTGGGGGACTCCCCCCCCCAACACTATCTCCAGGCCGTTCGCATCTGCCTGGAGGCCCCGGAAGTTGACGGATTGCTCTTGCTGTGTTCCCCGGCAGGCACCCTGAATCTGCCCGACCTGGCCCACCCCCTGGCAAAATTGCTGGAAAAAACCCCCTGTCCGGTGTTCACCGCATGGATCGGCGGTGTGGATGTGGATAAAGCCCGGCGTATTCTAAACCAGTCTGGCATTATCACCTATGATGCCCCGGAACGGGCCGTGCGGGCCTTTGTGGACTTATATCAATATGCGGGCAATATCCAGGCCCTCCAGGAAATTCCCATTCGCACAGATACAAAATTACGAATAGATAGGCCCAGTGCAAGTCGCACTATTAAAGAAGGGCTTGAACAGGGCAATGGGATTCTCACTGAACTTGAGGCAAAAAACTTGCTGGAGGCCTATGGCATCCCCATAAACCGCACAGAACTTGCGGTGTCCTACGCCCATGCCATGACCATTGCCGATAATATGGGGTTTCCCGTGGTCATGAAAATATGTTCCAGGGATATCTTGCATAAATCCGATGCCGGGGGGGTGCTGCTAAATCTGGAAAACCCGGATGACGTTAAAATCGGATTTCACAAACTCATGGACAATGCCATGGCATATGCCCCTGAAGCAGAAATCACCGGGGTCACCATACAGCCCATGTCCCTGCTACCTGATTATGAATTAATCCTTGGGGCCAAGCAGGATAAGGATTTTGGTCCCATACTGCTCTTTGGCATGGGCGGGGTTCTCACTGAAATCTTCAAAGACATGGCAACGGCATTGCCCCCTCTGAACCGGCCCCTGGCTCGACGCTTGATTCTGGAAACCAAGATATCCAAGGTCCTCCATGGCTATCGAAACATTGAAGAAATTGACATGGAAGCCATGGAAGAGACCCTGATCCGCCTGGGCCGCCTGGTATCGGACTTTCCCGAGATTCAAGAGATGGACATTAACCCCATGATGGTGAAAAAGGGCCAGTATCTTGCCGTGGATGCAAGGGTATTGTTAAAACCCACCACGGCAACTGGCAGCAGCCACCTTGTGATCAGTCCCTACCCCTGGCAGTACGAAGCTCTGGATAAAACCATTGACGGCATCTCTATTTTTATCCGTCCCATCCGCCCCAGTGATGCCTCCCTTGTGATTGAACATTTTAATGCCCTGTCCCCCCACAGTGTCTACATGCGATTTTTCACCCCCATGAAACAGCTTTCCCACTCCATGCTCATCCGGCTGACCCAGGTTGATTACGACAGGGAAGTGGCCCTGGTGGCCCTTATCAATGAAGGGGAAGAACAGAAAATGGCTGGTATCGCCCGGGTGATATTTGAACCTGATGGAAAAAGTGGAGAATTTGCCGTGGCCGTGGCCGATCAATGGCAGGGCAAGGGCATTGGGGCATCCCTGTTGAAACGTTGCCTGACCTATACAAAGGACAAGGGGCTTACAAGGGTGTGGGGACTTGTCATTGCGGAAAATAGACAGATGGTGAAACTGGCGAAAAGACTTGGGTTTAATGTCCGCTTGGTACCCGGCTCATCAGAATATGAATTGGAGATTGATCTTACGGCCGATAATGCCACACGGCAGGATTCAAAGACGCCTTAGTCCGATGACTAAGTGGTTGCCTTATTTTGCAGGCTTAGAAAAGGAGGGCTTGCTCACGACATCGGCTACTTTGGGGTGGGAGTCAGCCAATTATGATAAATGGCCCATGTTATGACCAAGCCCGAAAAAGGATTTAACTGGAAGGAAAAGAGACCATGGAACACGCTTCCCAAGAACGAAATGTCTTTTATCAGATACTGACCAGAAAGATCACAGTGCTCATTGTCATTGTCTCTTTTTTCCCCATGCTGTTGACCACGGGAATTCTCTTTTTTCGATTCAATGGGGCCTATTCAGACAAGGTCCGTGCCCATATTTCAGAACTTGTCCAAAAACATACCCAGAACATTGATACCTTTCTGGCGGAAAAATCAAGTAACATCCGCTTTCTGGCCCGGAATTTTGATCCCCAACACCAGCCCCTGGAAGAATTCTTAAAACACAACCTGGCCCTTTTAAAAAACGAGTATGGCGATGTGTTCACCGATCTGGGCCTGGTGAATGAAAACGGAATTCAGTTTGCCTATGAGGGGCCTTTTAACCTTAAAAATGCCGATTATTCATTGGCACAATGGTTCATCCAGGCCAAGGCCCAACCGGTTTACATCAGTGACGTGTTTGCCGGATTAAGGGGACATCCCCATTTTATCATTGCCGTTCAACTGAAACCCCCAAATTCTCATTATATTTTGCGATCCACCATTAATTTTGGCGCGTTCAATTCCCTGGTGGAAAATGTTCACATGGGAAAAACCGGCATGGCATTTATTGTCAATGCCCAGGGAGAACTTCAGACAAAAACCGAGGTGACCCTTTTGCCAGAAATACTCCAATCAGTACCCAAGCAGGTGGATTTCAAGAAAGGTCATACCGTTTTTGTTCAAAAAGAGGATGCCTCCGGCCGGGAATATGTGTGTGTGGCTGCCCTGTTCAAGAATATTGACTGGATGATGGTGTTTCATCAAGATCTCAACGACGCCTTCCGGGATTTAAACAGCACAAAGTGGCTCACCTTTATTATCTTTGCGTTGGGCTGCATTGGCATCTTGTTTGTGGCCTTTGCCCTTCCCCGGAACATCGTACGCCTGCTCTCCAGTGCCGATAAAAAAAGCGAGGTCATGAACCGCCAGGTGGTGGAGAGCGGCAGACTTGCCACCATTGGAGAACTTGCCGCTGGTATTGCCCATGAGATCAATAACCCTGTGGCCATCATGGTGGAAGAGGCGGGTTGGATCGAAGATCTTCTGGAAGAGGAAGAGTTAAAGCAGTGCGAAAACCTGGAGGAGTTCATGCGGGCCCTGCGCCAGATAAACACCCAGGGTCGACGGTGCAAAGAGATCACCCACAAATTGTTAAGCTTTGCCAGAAAAACCAATTCCACCCTCAACGATGTTCAGATCAACGATTCTGTCATGGAAATCGTCTCCCTCACGGCCCAGATGGCCCGGTACAACAATGTGATCATTAAAACAGATCTCAATGAAGGAATCCCCTATATCCGGATATCTCCCTCGGAATTGCAGCAGGTGATCTTGAACCTGATCAACAATGCCATTGATGCCATGGAGAAAAGCGGGGGCACCATCACAATTGGAACCAAAACCAGCCACATTGAAAAAAAGCACCTGGTCATCGTTATTCAAGATAACGGCCCCGGAATTCCCCGGGATAATCTGGCCCGGATCTTTGACCCATTCTTCACCACAAAGCCCGTGGGAAAGGGCACGGGGCTGGGGCTTTCCATCTGTTACGGCATCATTGAAAAAATGAATGGAAAAATTGATGTCCACAGTGAGGTGGGGGTGGGCACAAAATTTCGCATATGGATACCGTTCCAGGATCTGGATGAGGTTGAAGTAGACGAAGAAACGACCGTTGATGAGATGAGCCAGATTTCCGGACTTTAATCGTTTATATGAAAAGGCAGCATCTAAACTTACCTCAGCAGAGCCCCCGTGGGGGGGTAATGGGACTGGCCAATTGGGCCGTCTTACGGTTCCGGGCCTGTCCCATTGCCCCCCCACGGGGGCGGCATAATACCATTTTCTATATTCGTTGTGTCCGACAGGACATGCCCGTTATATGAAAAACAAAAGGAGAAAGAATATGAAAAACATTAATTTATTGCTGGTAGACGATGAAAAGGGCTTTTTGGATACCCTGACCAAACGGTTGAAAAAAAGAGAACTGAATGTATCCGGTGTTTACAGCGGCAAAGACGCGCTGGCATATATTGGAGCAAACAAGGGCATTGAGGTGGTTATGCTGGATGTAAAAATGCCTGAAATGGATGGCATGGAAACCCTCATGGAAATCAAAAAACAATTTCCTCTGGTGGAGGTGATTATGCTCACCGGCCATGCCACTGTGGAGACCGCAATTGACGGCATGAAAATGGGGGCCTTTGATTACCTGATGAAGCCCTGTGACATCAATGCGCTACTCGCCAAAGTCAAGGAGGCGGTGGCAAAGAAAAAAGCGCATGAAGAAAAAATCACCGAGGCACGCATCAAAGAGATAACACAACGAATGGCGTGAGGAAAAATCATGGATCAGAACAAAAAGAAAATTCAACGCATAAGTGTCCTGCTGGTGGATGATGAAAAGGGATATTTAAATGTTCTGTCCAACCGGCTGTTAAAACGTTCCATCCATGCCACCAAGGCCTTCAGCGGTACACAGGCCATACAGATCTTGCGAAAGCATGATTTCGATGTGGTGGTTCTGGATCTTAAAATGGAAGATATGGATGGCATTGAGGTGTTAAAAATCATGAAAAAAATGGTGCCGGATCTGCCGGTGATCATTTTGAGCGGTCATGGGTCCCAGACAGCGGCCCAGGAGGGCATGACCTTTGGTGCCTTTGATTACCTGAGCAAACCCTGCGAACTACAGGAACTCATGGACAAAATACGTGAAGCCCATGGACATCAGGGGTAACCCTTAAAAAAATATCTTCCACTGGATGATCCGATTTTTTCAAATTGAGATTTAAAAAAAGTCAGGCCTGCGCAAAAGGAATGGGCCTTGTTTCAACTTCAACCATCTCTCAATGGCCAGAGTTAGACGCAACCTCAAAGAATGGGATACGCGTAATATTGAATGACAATTGCATCGGCAAGGAGAAAAACAATGTATCGAACAAATGGATTCAAACTCTGTGTGGCTTTACTTCTGGGTATTATCGTATTTCTGCTGCCCAGACCCGAAGGAACACAGTTTAAAATCACAGGCGACACGAATCAAACAGTGTTGCAGGAGGTTTCCAGCCATTTTGTGGCTGTTCCTCCCGGGGAAGAAGAGACAGGATTTTATATTTTAAAGGCAAACACCCCGGGATCTCTGGAGGCCAGCGCAAAATATTTACGTCAAAGGGTGGTTGATCTGAATCTTGATTCCGTTCAGGTGGATTATGTGGACGGATTATCTCCCAAGGCAAAACGATTTCTGGCCATTCTGGCGGTGCTGGTGACCTTGTTTGTCATTGAACCCATCCCTTTGGAAATCACGGCGGTGTGCATTGGTGTCTTTCTGGTGATCATGGGCATCACCGATGTGAAAACTGCCTGGGCTCCCTACATGCATCCGGTGGTGATTTTCATCATGTGCTGTCTGATTTTTGCCATTGCCCTGGATAAAGCAGGCCTGACAAAACGCCTGGGATATTATATCATTAAAAAGGCGGGTAACAGTATCACCAAATTCACCTTTATCATTGCCATCGGGCTGGGGCTTGCATCCTCCTTCATGCACGATGCCGCCGCCTGTGCCGTCGGTATTATAACCATGCTGCCCCTGATGCGGGCCGCAGGCATAGAGCCCCATACCAACACGGCAAAGTTCATGATGCTCTCCCTTCCCTTTGCCTGTTCCTGCGGTGGCATGGGCACCCTGGTGGGTGGAGGAAGATGTATGGTATCAGCGGCGTTTTTACAGGAGTTTACGGGCATTGAAATCACCTTTTTTCAATGGATACTATATGCCATGCCGGCCGCCTTAATTACGGTGCCCATTGCGGTTTTAATTGTGTATATGGTATTTCGACCCGATCCAAAATATAAATTACCTGATTTTGATGAAGATCTGGGCCCCATGACCGCCCTTGAGAAAAAAACCGTGGCCATCATTGCGCTCTCCTTTGGCATGTGGTTGACCAAAGGGCTCCATGGAATTGATTATTCCGTAACCGGTATGCTGGGCGTAACAGCACTGGTTTTGTGTAAAGTCCTGCGGTGGCGGGATATCAACGATAACCTGGAGTGGGGAACGGCACTTTTTATCTTTGGCGGAGGCATTTCACTGGGACTTGCCATGGGATATTCTGGAGCCGCCGACTATTTTGCCCATCTGTTCTTCCCCTTGATCCAGGGAAAGGGATGGCTGGTACTTTTCATTGGTGTAGGGGTATTCGGTGCCCTGGTGACCAATGCCATGGCCAATGTAGCCGCCGCTGCGCTGATTCTGCCCATTGTGATTCCCATGGCCCAGCTGGAAGGCGTAGACCCCAGGGTTCTGGCCCTGTGTCTGGGAATGGCCACATCATTTGCCATGTTATTAGTGATTGGATGCCCCCCCAATGCCATTGCCTACAGTTATAAATATTTCAAAGCATCGGACCTCACCAAGGTGGGACTGGTGGCCACCCCGGTACTGTTAACCATACTGGTGGTGGTGGCCGGGGTGTGGTGGAAAATATTGGGGTTGGTTTAAAAAATGGGGTCAGGCTGAGCCTAATTTACAGGAGAAGAGAAGATGACAATGCACACCGGTGACAAAATCCGCCTTTTACTGGTGGATGATGAAGAAGGCTTTCGTGCTGCCATTGCCAGAAGACTGGGGAAAAGAGGGATGGTGCCTACCCAGGCATCCTCCGGGCAAGAATGCCTGGAGATTCTTGAGACATCTTCCATGGATGTGGTGGTGTTAGATGTGAGAATGCCCGGCATGAATGGCATTGAAACCTTAAAAGCCATTAAAAGCAACCATAAAGAGACCCAGGTGATCCTCCTCACAGGTAATGTGGCAGTGTCCGACGGCATTGAAGGCATTAAGTCCGGGGCCTTTGATTATCTGACAAAACCGGTGGAAATTGACCATTTATTCAATAAAATCAGCCAGGCCTTTGA
>JASFYZ010000089.1:0-5923 GCA_045046665.1 Desulfobacterium sp. | reverse complement strand
ACTTTACAGTCTTTTGGGAAAAAGCCCCTGCAAATGGGGATTGCTCTAAAAAAGTGTAAAGTATTTTTGAAGGATGCCAAAAAAACATATCTTCACGGACAATTAAATATTCTGAGCCTCCGGGTCCAGAGGACCTTCAAAGGTCAGTTTTCCCCCATCCTGATACTCTGTTAACATTCTTTCCAGTTCCGGGGCACGATGGGCTTCCACCTCCACCCCATGGGTCACCTGGTCTGTGTAATCCGTTTCGGCGATGACCACCCCAAAATCATTCAATTGATACAGCAACGTATCGTTAAAGGCATAGGGCAAGGTGACCTGGTAAGAATTGATTTTTACAAGCTTCATCAGCTTTTCCATGACCACCGCCGAGTCCACCGCCTCTGCATAGGCCTCAATGAGCCCCCGGATGCCAAGCTTTACACCGCCAAAATATCGCGTCACCACGGCCACAATCCGGGTCATATGATGGCTTTGCAAGACATTGAGCATGGGTTTCCCAGCGGTTCCGGAGGGTTCTCCATTGTCAGAACTATGAAAGGTCTCCCCCTGTTCACCCACAATATAGGCCCAACAATTATGGGTGGCTGTTTTGTGTTCCGATGCAATGGAGGAGATAAAAATTTTGGCTTCTTCCATGGAATCCACCTGGGAAAGGGTGCAGATAAATGTGGAGCGCTTAATCTTTATCTCCCAGGATCTTGGCGCTTTCACTGAATAAAAATATTCCATGGCAATCCTCCCTTTATATTAACAGGCTGGGTTTATCATTTCAGCCAGTGTCCGGCTGGAATCACAGCAATTTTAATTTTGACTCAAAAACTGGCCGAGGTCCTTGAGCTACCCAGAATACCCCAAATTAGAATGACAGCTGAAATCAATGTGTACTTTTAAAACAGCCGGAACAGAAAAGCAACAAAAACGCAAATAAACCAAGCCTGACCCCGCTCTCCCATAAAACAGTCCCAAAAAATTTGATCATAGCCAGCAACCAAGCCCCAAATTAAAATGGAGGAGCCATCTTATACCACGATGGTTCCCCCACATTGATTCAACAGAACATGTGTGCAGCAGCAATTCTAATTTTGGTTCGGAACCCAGGAGAAGTAAGGCTTGAACCACCCGGGCAGTCAAAGTTAAAATTGCTCAAATACACCTAAATTATATTCATTATACTACCACTACAGCGACACTTTGACTTGAAACCCTTATGGCAATTGATTTCCATAGATTAAATCAGCATGAATCATAAGCAAAATGGCACGCGTTTCTTATTCAAATCCCTAAATGTCGCTGTAGTGCTACTAATCTACAATTTAACCGATAAGGGCCAGAACTGCATCCTTGGCCACAGAATCACCAGAACCAAAGTTAACGGCAGTAATCTCACCATCTGCCGGAGACGGCAGAGCGTTCTCCATTTTCATGGCTTCCAGGATTACAATAATATCCCCTTTTTTCACGGTATCTCCCACATTTTTTTCATACTTGATAATCATACCAGGCATGGGAGCTTTTACCGGAACACCGGAGCCATCGCCAGCAGCTGGGGCCGCGGCAGGCTTGGGTTTACTGGGTGCCGGAGCTGTAGCTGCTGGAGCCGGCGCCGGAGCAGCAGGCGCTGCCGCCGCTGCCGGAGGCGGAGGCACAAGACCTGGGGCCGGAGCTGGGGCCGCAGGAGCAGCTACCGAAGCCGGAGCAGGCTGTGCATAGGCAATCACCGGAGCACCACCAACCTCATCCACACCCACTTCAAAATATTCACCTTCCACAAACACATTAAAGGTGCGCAGGGCCTCGGTTTTTTCCGGGGCATCACCGGCGGATTTATCAACCAGTTTTCCTGCTTTTGCCTTGCGGAGAATCTCATCTTGTTTGGCCACATCGTCCATGGTAATGGCTTTCATGGATTCGGGCACGGCCTCTTTGCCGTATTTCATCTGAAGGAACTTTTTACCGGTCACAGGGAACAAGGTATAGAGGATAAGATCATCATCATCCACGGCCAGATCGCCAATGATTTCCTTGGCTGCTGCAAGTTCCGGCTTAAGCACTTCAGCAGGCTTACAGGTGATGGGTGTTTCGCCACGATCATATCCCTTCAATGCTTTTTTCTGAAGTTCTGCATCAATGGGAACAGCGGTCTTTCCATAAAGTCCATAGCAAAGATCTTTTACCTGGGCCGTGATCATCTTGTAGCGTTCTTCTTTAGTGTCAAAAAGCACATTGTTCACGGTCTGGATACCCACAATCTGGCTGGTGGGGGTGACCAAAGGAATCTGGCCCAGATCTTTACGCACTTTTGGCAGCTCTTTATACACATCTCCCAGTCTGTCCAGGGCGTCCATCTCTTTGAGCTGATTGACCAAGTTGGAGAGCATGCCCCCCGGTGTCTGGTGGAGCAGGACATTGATATCAATCACAGACACCTTACTGTCATCCAACAGATGTTTGTACTTGGGCAGGATCTCTTTTTCCAGGGTCTCGTTGATGGAGGCCAGGGTCTCAATGTCAAACCCGGTATCTCTATCGGTGCCGATGAGGGACATGACCAGGGGTTCCAGGGCCGGATGGGAGGTTCTGTAGGCATAGGGCGTCAGGCAAGTGTCCAGAATATCAACCCCTGCTTCCACTGCCTTAAGATGGGTCATGGCAGCCATGCCAGATGTGAAATGGCTGTGAAGATGAATCAGGGGTTTGACATTTTCTTTCAGAGCCTTGATCAGTTCATAGGCATCATAGGGAGCCAGGAGGCCAGCCATGTCTTTAATGCAGATACTATCTGCGCCCATGGCTTCGAGTTCTTTGGCCTTTTTGATGTAGTATTCCAGCGTATAAACGGATCCACCCATGCGGGGCTCTGTAAGGGAGTAACAGATACATCCCTGGAAATGTTTCCCACAGGATTTAATTACGGGTACCACGCACTCAAAATTACGGTAATCATTCAACGCGTCAAAGGTACGAAAGATATCCATGCCGTTTTCTGCGGCCCGTTTGACAAAAAGCTCAGCCACATCATCGGCATAATTTCGGTAACCCACGAGATTCTGACCCCGGAGCAGCATGGAAAGCGGGGTTTTCTTAAAATAGCGTTTCAAGGTACGCAGGCGTTCCCAGGGGTCTTCGTTCAAAAACCGGTGCATGGTGTCAAAGGTGGCACCGCCCCAGACTTCCGTGGCCCAAAAACCGACCTCATCCATCCGTTCAGCCACGGGGATCATATCCTCGGTTCTTCCCCGGGTGGCAAAAAGGGATTGGTGACCGTCACGCAGTGACAGGTCCTCAATCATAAGAGGGTTCTTAGCAGCAGGTCTCTCTTTTTCACAATTCAATTCGCACATGTTGATCTTGCCGTGTTCACTCATTTACGATCTCCTAAATTATTTTTATCTGACACCCTTTAATTCTAAGATATAGTCAGTTTTCTTGCGGTTTAAAGCCAGCTATTTTCTGGAAGATACTGCCCGATAATTTATATGAAAGTCTTAATAAATCAAACAATGACTTTCGTTCTGTGTTAAGGGCAAACTCGGATGACCCGATTGTTGTAAAAAAGGCTACCCACTTAAGGCGGGATACTTTCAAGGCTTTTTATGTGGACAATTAGCTTTCAACCTCTAAATTTAAGGCCTGTTAAGACGCTTTATTTTAAAGACTGTCCCGCCTTAAGTGGGTAGCCGTAAAAAATGGTCAAGTCTGCCCATGGCAATTATCTAAAGACCCGTGTCTGCATCAAAAAACGCCCTTGCATCTGATCATTTCGTCCTACAGCTCCCCAGGCATTGAACGGGGCTTGCGGACCACCCACGGGGGCAGCTTCCACTACCTCCTCCAGAGCCGGGCCAGCAGTGGCTGCATAAAAGGCGGCCTCCTCCTGGGTTTTAATATAGGTAAACACTGCTGCCGTGGCTGCAGCGAGTTTTTTATTCTCCATCATATGGCGTTGCCTCCGGGTTTTTGAGTTGTTTACACTGGAATATTACCATGTTTTTTGGCTGGCCGGGTTTCACGCTTGGTGCCCAGCGCTTCCAGGGCATCAATGAGGCGCATGCGGGTTTCTGCGGGTCGAATCACGGCATCCACAAACCCACGGCTGGCCGCACAATAGGGATTGGAAAAGAGTGCTTCATACTCTTCGATCTTTTCCTTTCGTTTGGCCACCGGATCTTCGGCACCTTTGATCTCCCTGGCATGGATAATATTGGCAGCCCCTTCGGCCCCCATGACGGCAATCTGGGCACTGGGCCATGCAAAGGCCATGTCGGCTCCCAGATGTTTAGAGCACATGGCAAGATACGATCCGCCGTAATCCTTACGGGTGACCAATAAAAATTTTGGTACGGTGGCCTCTGAGTAGCACCAGAGCAACTTTGCTCCATGGCGGATGATACCGTTCCACTCCTGGTCACTGCCCGGCAGATATCCCGGTACATCGGCAATGGTGAGCATGGGAATATTAAAGGCATCGCAGAACCGAATAAAACGGGTTGCCTTGTCCGATGCATTGATATCCAGACATCCGGCCATGACAAGGGGCTGATTGGCAATAATACCAATGGGGCGACCGTTGAGCCTGGCAAAGCAGGTCAAAATATTTTTGGCAAAATGGGCATGGGGTTCAAAAAAATCGCCATCATCAACAATGGAGCTGATAACAGATTTAATATCATAGGCCTGATTGGGGTTATCCGGTATCAGCAGATCAAGTTCCGGGTCCAGGCGGTGGGGATCGTCCTTAGTTGGCTTCAGGGGCGGATCTTCCATGTTGTTGGAGGGCAGATAGGATAAAAGCTGTCTGATCTCTTCCAGGGCATGGGCATCGGAATCACAGGCAAACTGGGCCACACCACTCTTTTCGTTGTGGGCCATGGCACCGCCGAGATCCTCAAAGGAGATCTCTTCGCCGGTGACGGCTTTTATCACCTGGGGGCCTGTGATGAACATGTAACTGGTGTCTTTGACCATGAAAATCCAGTCCGTCATGGCAGGGGAGTAAACAGCACCGCCGGCGGTGGGTCCCATGATGGCGGAAATCTGGGGGATCACGCCGGATGCCGAGGCATTGCGAAAAAAAATCTCACCATATCCGGAAAGAGAATCCACGCCTTCCTGGATACGGGCACCGCCGGAGTCGTTGATACCCACCACCGGGGCACCGGCCTTCATGGCCAGATCCATTATTTTACAGATTTTCTTGGCCTGCATTTCTCCCATGGAACCTGCCCGGGAGGTGAAATCCTGGGAATAGGCAAACACCGTCCGTCCCTCCACAAGGCCATGGCCGGTGACCACACCATCTGCGGGGATCTCTTTTGTCTCCATACCAAAATTTGTGCATCTGTGAGTAACGAACATGTCAATTTCGCGGAACGTCCCTTGGTCAAACAGCAGATCAAGCCGTTCCCTGGCATTGAGCTTGCCCTGTTCCCGTCGTTTGGCAAGGGCCTTTTCGCCCCCCATGCCAAGAATCTTTTTTTCACGTTCCTTAAGATCCTTGATTTTGTCAGCTACAACTCCCATAATATCACCCTTTCTTTTGCTATATTTTAATTTTCTATCCCTACCTGCGGCTTTATTTCAGTGGCTCAGAAAGCATAGTGAACTACAATTCCATCGAATCTGTCAACAACAAAACACGACTCTCTGCCCTGATTCAGGTTCAAGGATGTTTTCACTCTATTATTTATCAAAGTTGTAAATAGAAAACAGATCCATGTCAAGTTAAGTGCCAGAAAAAGGAGATTTATATAATGAACAAACCTCTAATATTACAAGAAGATAATGTTGATTAGCAGCCATGCGCTCTCTATTTTGCCACTCAGTATCAGTTCCGTTCAGTTGGGTCAAGTGTTTCTATTCCTGGAGCTTAGGGAGTCAGAAGCTTTCAATTTACCACTTATATTTTTCAGACTTAGACATA
>JASFYZ010000088.1:0-6506 GCA_045046665.1 Desulfobacterium sp. | reverse complement strand
CCCCAGTCTCAAAATATTTATAGCAGCATTGTGGTCTCGGTTTAGAACAAGGCCACAATAAAAATAGGGGATGTCATTGGGCATCTCCGCCCCCCCCCCCCCCCCAGTACCCCAGCACCGAGTACCCGCACCCAACACCCCAAAGTAGGTTAAGAACCTACGGCACCTCAGATTTTCAGCAGTAAAAAAACCGGATAACAACCGATTGAAAGTATTGCATCTTGTTGTTAGATAGAAAAGAACATCAAAAAGATATTTAACGGCCAAGTCATTAACTGTCTCTCAATGATCCCGTTGCCCTGCCCAATGACGATGGAAAAACATAAAGTTATAAAGATGTCTAATCGCAGACATCGCAGTCCATATTCCATATGTTCAACGAGCAGACCTGAAAATTTTGATCATTGAGTCTCAACAACAAGAAAGGTCTTGGTTCTAACACCACCCTTCCTGGATGGGTCACTAAATAACCAGGGTGGTTAACATTAGAATCAAACCCACAAAAAGGGACCAACACATGTCTGAACAAAACGTAAACCATGATCTGCTCAGCCCTGTCAAATTTCTCAATCGAAGTGCAGAAGTTTTCCCGGACAAGTTAGCAGTCATCTACGGCGAACAGCGCTATACCTATGCCCAGTTCCAGAAAAGAGTATTTCGTCTTGCCAGCGCCTTGAAAAAAAATAACATCGGCAAGGGCGACAAGGTGGCATTCATCTGTCCCAATACTCCCCCCATGCTGGAAGCGCATTTCGCTGTCCCCATGATTGGTGCGGCATTGGTAAGCGTGAATATCAGACTTTCAGCCCCTGAAATAGCCTATATAGTGGATCATTCCGATGCCAAGGCCATTTTTGTGGACAATGAATTCGGTGAAATAGTCTCCTCCATCCAATCGTCACTGCCCAAGGTGAAGACCTATGTTAATATCTGCGATGTAGATGACACCGCCCCCCTGGATGGTCCGGATTACGAAACATTCATTGCCACAGGATCAGAGGCCCCCGTTGACATTGACATCACCGATGAAAAAGACATCATGACCATCAACTACACCAGCGGCACCACGGGAAAACCCAAGGGGGTGATGTACCACCACCGAGGTGCCTACATCAATGCCCTTGGCGAACTGCTGGAATTTAATATCAGACCTGAATCCCTCTATCTGTGGACTCTTCCCATGTTTCACTGCAATGGCTGGTGTTTCACCTGGGGAATAACCGCCATGGGCGCCACCCATGTATGTCTGCGAAAGGTGGTCCCCCAAGAAATTTATGACATTATAGAATCAGAGGGTGTGACCCATTTGTGCGCAGCCCCCACCATTCTCATTGGCATGTCCGTGTATGCCAAGGAAAATAATCTAACCCTGGACAATGGGCTTGAAATAATGACCGCAGGAGCCCCCCCTGCCCCGGCCATCATTCAGAACATGGAGGGTATCGGTGCAAACATCATGCAGACCTACGGCCTCACAGAGGTGTTCGGTCCCCACAGTGTCTGCCAGTGGCAGGTCAAATGGAATGGACTTCCCCCCATGGAAAAGGCCCAGTTAAAAGCCCGTCAGGGGGTTCCCATGATCATTGCCAAGTACATGGATGTGGTGGATTCCGAGACCATGGAGCCGGTGCCCCGGGATGGAAAAACCATGGGTGAAATTGTCATGCGGGGCAACAATGTGATGTTGGGGTATTATAAAGATCCCCAAGCCACCGAGGAAGCCTTCCGGGGCGGCTGGTTCCACAGCGGTGATCTTGCCGTGATGCATCCTGACAACTATATCCAGATCATGGATCGAAAAAAAGATATCATCATCAGCGGTGGCGAGAACATCTCCACCGTTGAAATAGAAAACGCGCTTTATAATCATCCGGATGTGCTTGAGGTGGCGGTGATCCCCGTACCCGATGCTAAATGGGGCGAAGTGCCCAAGGCCTTTGTGGTCACCCAGGCAGGTGTTACAACGGAACCAGAATCACTCATTGCATTCTGTAAAGAGAATCTTGCCCGTTTCAAGGCCCCCAAATACATTGAATTTGGAGAACTGCCCAAAACAGCCACTGGTAAAATTCAAAAATTCAAACTCCGGGAAAAGGAGTGGGAAGGTCATAATCGCATGGTAAATTAAGCACTCTCTTCGGATACGGCATAGGCTGCCAGGAGTCCATTGTGGGGCTTGATCATAACGTCGGCCACCTTGTGGTGGAATTTTAATAGTGAAAAATAAGTGTTGTTATTCCAGATGTCTGTGATAATTGGAAATCTATCTCCAGTATAGCGGCCCATCTTATGATCAACCCCGAATTTCAATATTTCAGAAAACCATTGTGTTTCCCAGGAAAAGTTTTGCGAACGCAACGATCAATTCCTAATAAGGGCGTTCATAACAAATAACTTACCACGACAGCGACATTTCAATCATCAAAACTGATACTCATGTAGTCGCTGTAGCCTTGAAAATCCAAGGATTTATCCTTGGGATGAGCCACTGAAATAAATAGATTCCAATTGAGAGAGCTCATCTATGGGATCTTCATCAAAATAAGCAAAAAGAGTGTTACCCCTGGTTTCATTTTCGAAAACGATACAATGACTGCCTTTCCGATTATTTAAATGGCACTGAGGAAGCAGATGGTGGTTGTGCCATGCCGTATGGGTGGCATGGCACTCTTTGGCATTTGCCATTATTTTCATAAAAACGTCATTGACGATAGGACTTTTTTCATCGGAAGATGAGTTGTCCTTTTTACTTAAAAAGTCAGCACCATAGGCCATCTCTGCCATTTGACGAGTTTGGGCTACCGGCCTTTTATCAAATAACGATGACCACATTTCACCGGTGATTTCATTTTCAATAAACAGTTCAAATTTATTTTCAATCCGATTAAATATGCATTTCGGGCCGATCATGTGAAAATGCCATTTTGTTCCTTGTATTTTTAATTCCCCGACTTTTTCCACAAGCGCTTTAAAAGAAATATGATCCATTATTACCTCTTTCTCTTCCAAAATTATTTTGAGTTCAAAACTAATTCATGATTAGGCCGCCGTTCACATCCAGGGTGGCTCCAGTAATATATCCGGCATGGTCTGATGCCAAAAAAATCACTGCATCGGCGATCTCTTCCTGTTTTGCGAGTCTTTGCAAAGGGATTTGTTTTACGGCTGTTTTCCAACGGTCACTCTGTAGGACAGTTTGGGTTTCCACCCATCCTGGTGCAATCGCATTGGCCGTTATATTGTGTGGAGCCAATTCCAAGGCCATGGATTTGGTCAAGCTGATCAGGCCAGCTTTGGATGCGGCATAATGAGCAATTCCGGGAGTCGGATTTTTTCCGTCACAGGAACTGATATTTATAATCCGTCCTCCGTTTTGGGGAATCATGGCCAATTTTGCTACCCATTGGGTCATCAGCATGGGGCCTTTAAGATTTACCGCAAACACCTCATCCCACTCTTTTTCTTCTATGTCAAGAAAAGGGGCTGACGGATAAATACCAGCATTATTCACCACAATATCAATTCGTCCAAAACAATCTAACCCCTGAGTCACTGCTGCCCGGCAATCTTCATTATCAGCCACATTCGCTTTCAATGCCAGGACCTCACGTCCTGTTGCTTTAATATCGGCAACGACCTTATCTTTATCAGAAATTTGTCGAGATGTGACAATAAGGTTGGCACCTTTCTTGGCCAGAGAACATGCAATGGTTTTCCCAATACCGGCACGGCCACCTGTGACCAATGCAATTTTTCCATTTAAGAACATCAGCTATGCCTCCAAAAATCGGCATCCTTCAAAAGTATTTTACACTTTTTTAGAGCATTTCCCATTTGCAGGGGCTTTTTCCCAAAAGACTGTAAAGTTCTTTTGGGCTCATATGTAAGGATGCCCAAAAATCATGATAATTGTTTCAAACAAGTTCCGGATATGGAGATGGGGATGGAACAAGCCCCTTCTCCGATATAGGGATCGCAACCAGACGACAAAAAAAGACTATAGCTCTCTGAATTCAGTCCTGTTAATGATTTCCTCCTGAGTCTCCAGATTCAACTCGGTAAAATACGCACTGTATCCGGCCACTCGGACCACCAGATCCTTGAATTTTTCGGGATTACTCCGAGCCTGTTCCAGGGTTTCCCGAGAGACGATGTTAAACTGAATATGGTGGCCCCCAAGATCACAAAATGTTTTAATATAATCGGCCAATTTTTCAAGAGCATCTGCCGAATCCAAGGCTGTGGGATGGCATTTCTGATTGTAAAGCAGCCCCTGAAGAACGGCCACATGATCCAGTTTTGTAATGGACTGAATCGCCTGGGTAGGTCCGTTTCTGTCTCGTCCGCCTACCGGTGAAATCCCATCGGCAAATGTATCACCCTTCCGGCGACCATCCGGGGTTGCACCGGTCATCCCTCCCATTAGGACATGGGTGGCAACGGTGTGCATTTCAGGGATGTAAAATCCCCCCCGAATGCAGGGATGACGGATTACTTCCTCTGTGAAAAGACGCGTACAGGCACAAGCAATATCATCGACATAATCATCGTTGTTACCGTATTTTGGGGCCTTGTTCAATAGCTGTTTTCTCAAAACCTCATTTCCTTCAAAATCGGTCTGAAGTGCACTGAGTAATTTGGATCTCTCCACCCGATTCTCGTCAAACACCAATTTTTTTATTGCGGCCAGAGAATCCGCTACTACAGATAGGCCCACACCGAAAATTCCGGAAAAATTATAGGTGCACCCGCCTTGCTGACGGGTCTTTCCTGAGGCAATACAGTCATCCAGGATGGCAGAGAGAAATGGTTCCGGTACTAAGGCAGCATGGGCTGCATCCACCAGATCATATGCTTCTACAATGGTTTCTATAAAATAACGAACCTGATACCCGTAAGCTTGATATAACGCCTCAAACCCTTCCATATCAGCAAATGCACCGGTCTGGGGCCCGATCTGAATGTCGGTGTCAGGATCCTTTCCATTGTTCAAGGCCAGAAGCAGGCATTTGGGGAAATTAACATACCCGGAATGAGCCCTTGAATCGGTCTTGCCTGGGATATCGGTTTCAACACAGTTGGTACAGTAATCCCTGGCCTCTTCCATAGTGGCTCCACGGATCAGCTGTTTGGGAATGATCACCTTATCGTTCATGAGGGCTGGATAGCCAATGCCGGTACGAATAACCTCTGCCGCTTTGACCAGAAGCTCTTTGGGGGTTTGATCATGGACCCTGAGTCCTATGGACGGTTGGGATGTCCGGGCCTGAGCCGCGGCTTCCAACATTAAGTATGACAAGGCATTGGTTGCATCCTTTCCCGCTTTTGTCTGCCCGCCAACAGTGATGTTCTGAAATAAAGGAAACCCGGCAAATGCCTTGGATGAGGCATCATCTCGGAGTTTAATCATGCTGGTGCACTTGATCCAGAGGCAGACCAGAAGATCTTTGACTTGATCCGTTGTGATGCGTTCCTCAGCAAGATCATTTTCGTAAAAAGGATACATGTACTGGTCAAACCTACCCAGAAGAATGGCATGGGGGTCTGACTCGATATGAACGGCCACATAGACCAGCCACAGTGACTGAATTGCCTCATGAAATGTTCGAGCCGGATCCCTCGGCACCCGTGTCAAGATATCCGCCATGCGCACCAACTCCTCTTTCCAGGCCGAGTTAGTTTCCGAAGCAGCCAATTCCAGAGCTCTGGCTGCATACCGCTCGGCAAAGCTGATGACTGCCTGGCAAGAGATCTTGGCTGATTTCCAAAAGGAAATCTTTTGAAAATCGTCTATGGTTTGAATTTTAAAAGAGTCTAATTTCTCATCAATTTCAGCGATGATACCCGATAGCCCCTTTTCAAGAACCTTGGGGTAATCCGGAGTTATATTACCCAGAGCAGAGCCCGTCCCTCCCAAGGTAATCATACCTGCGCCAATGGATGTATGAGCCTCATTCGGAATGAATTCGTCTAAAACCTGATCAAGAGATTTATCCTTCCAGAACTCCAGAACTTCCCTGAGAATAGCCTTGTTTTCATCCGTCACAGCAACTGTATCGGCAGGTCTATCTGCAAACAGGTCCAGTTCTCTGTCAATCCATCCCGCACCAAACTCCGGGCTGACTATCGGACATCGCCCTTTAGAAGAGGGGTTTCCCAGGAACAACTCTCCTTTTTCGATGTGCAGGGACATGTTTTCAAGAATATTTTTAAAGGCATGCCCCCGCTGAAGGATGACAGGAAGTCCCGCATATTTCCGGTAGGACTCGGTGATTAGAATAGCGCGTTCCGGGAACAATTCTGGCTGGCTGGATAGGTATGATTTTTTCAGGTCATCCAAAGAATTCGAATTCAAGGCAGACACCTCCTCGTATAATGCGATGTTACAACAATCCGCCCAGGGGCAGTAAGTGGCAGGACATAAATTTTTTCCTATTGATGCATCAACTAATTGCCTTGATGATGGGTACTATTCAGAATCCTAACAGGAAGAAACTTTCGTCCAC
>JASFYZ010000087.1:0-5088 GCA_045046665.1 Desulfobacterium sp. | reverse complement strand
AGCGGTCCACCCTATCAGTATTAATAAGTGGAAAGTTTCCATGCTATTGGCTGTAATAGATACCGTGATTTTCCACCTATCATTATATTAAACAAGATAAGGTGGAAATAATTTCCACTTATGATATTTTATGTTTCATTTTTCTACTTATGTGGATATAGTCACCTTAGCATGGAAAGTCAATCAAAATTTAGACCCGATCCAAATTTAAAATTAATGGATCAACTCCGCGAGGTATTGCGATACCACCATTATGCTTACCGCACAGAACAAACCTATTGCCAATGGACTTTGCGCTATATCCGTTTTTTTGGTAGTAGACTCCACCCGCGAGATCTTAATGCCCATCACGTGGAACGGTTTTTATCTGATCTTGTAGTCAAGCAGAAAGTGTCCACAGGGCGCATTCCCATTTTCCCGGTCATGCTGCGAATGAAGGAATATGAGAATTTGCCATTTGTTTCAAGGCGTTCCAGCGTCCGGCCTTATAATAGGAACGCAGCATAAGAATTTTGTCGGCATTTTCTTTGTACCAGAAGATGCAAGGGCCTTTGAGGCGTAAATTGACCACTCTGCGAATCGAACTTTCAATGGCACCGCTGCCAATAGGTAAATTCAATGCCTTTACAGTTGGAAAAGCCAGTCGTTTTTCAATACGTAAAAAGTAATTCCGCTCCCTCTTGATCTCCTTACTGTTTCTACCTCTACAAAGGATTTGTACTGCCCGAACTACCGCAGTCGATTCACCTTTCATCAGAAGACGTCGATGTTTTGTTATCCATGTTTTACGTTCTTTGGCAGACCAACTCTTTCGTAGTCCTGCAACTTTACCCAGATGATCTACCGCATGGTAGAAATCAAGAAGTTCATACACACGCTCCGGATTCAAACACAAATCATTAATCAGCTTGGGAACTCTATTCCAGATCCAATGGGCTCCGTCTGCAACAAATAAAATCTTATCCGCTTTTTGAATATGCATGGACTCCAAATAGCCCTTCAACAAATGAAATATTCCATCAGGGCCTTTGAAGCACCCATCAATAATGGGGTTGAAGCTCTTTTCCTGTTTTCCATGTGCATCAACAACATATATGATTAAAAGCTTCGGCTCTCGCCAAGCTCCATGATACCGGGTCCTTCCTTTCTCTGTCTTCGGCCCACGTTTGTTTTCCCGTAGTCGTGTACGACCACCGTCAGTACTTATGACTACTCGACGACCTTGAAGACTGTCATCTTTGTTTAAGGGCATTTGACCTGCCTGTTGTACCAGCCGAGCACGCTCCGCATAACGGTAAGCCAATTTTCGAATCACTTTTACATTTAGAACGATCCCATGATCGCAAAGCACCTGACGGACTTCATCAAAAGAGCTTAGCAGCGCAGACCAAGTACTCACCATAGAAGTCAAACCCGGTGTGCATCGATCATGAATTCCAAGAAGCATCAAACCGGCATATAAGCCTTTATACCTTTTTCCACTGCGACGATCACAAGCTCGTCGATAGTAACGGGCTCGAACCTGGATACTATCACCACCACTGCTCTGAATCCGAACAGTTTCAAACCCTTCACTTTTCATTCGGCCTGGGGAATTGCAAAGCAACTTTTTTTCCTGATCATTTTGTTCTGGAGAGGTTAAGCTAGTTTGGATCTTTTTTTTAACAATAAGGCGCCCAACCGATTCGTATAGCTCATAATTTTTTGTTCCATCTGAGCTACATCTTCAGGATTGCGGAGTAATTGCTTATCTTCGTCCAGTTCTTTCAAACAAGCATACACTTCTTCAACAGTTTCACATTTGTGGGCTTCCTTGATCTGCATGATATTCACTCTCCGTCCCCTCTTTTTTGATAGTTGAGATGGAGCATATCATTTTTACTCCGTCAAAAGATAGAAATTTTAAACCGGGAAAATGGGAATGCGCCCGTGTCCACATCAACTCAGCGTCAAGCTCTCAATGCCATCGTTTTTTTATACAAAGAGGTGCTGGATTCTCCTTTGGAGGGAAAAATCATGCCCATACGCTCCAAAAAAAGGCCCATGTTACCCACAGTACTGGGCAGACAAGAGCTCCAGAATTTTTTTAAGCATGTTGAGGGGATCCATGCACTCATGGCAAAAATTCTGTATGGTTCCGGCCTACGACTTATGGAATGTGTAAGGTTGCGCATCAAGGATGTTGATTTTGACAGCAAACGGATTCATGTACTGGGCAAGGGAGATAAGTGGCGGCCCAGCCCATTGTTCATGAATTGAAAACCCATATTGATCAGGTAAAGGCATTGCATCACCGGGATCTTGAAGAGGGGTTCGGGGAGGTGTATATCCCCGATGCCCTTGGCCGAAAGTATAAAAATGCCGCCATGGAAACTCAATGGCAATATGTTTTTCCATCCAAGAAAAGGTCCATTGATCCACGTCGGGGAAATGAACGACGTCATCATGTCATGGAATCCGGGCTGCAAAAGGCGGTTAAAAGAGCCGCACAAAAGGCTGGCATCGACAAACGGGTTACCTGCCATACCCTGCGCCATAGTTTTGCCACCACTATGCTGGAAAATGGTATCAATATTAGAGTATTACAGGAACTCTTGGATCAAGCTTACCTTATGGCTGACCCGCTGCAACAGCTGATATCAAATCTTGAAAAAATTACAGAAATTTTATTTTCAGAAGTAGTGCGACTACACTATTATGTTAATAGTGTTTGTTTTCTTGAAGATGCATTGATATGTTTTAAACAAGAAAAATTTCATGACAGTGGGCGTTGCGATGAACTACAATTATAGCAGGGAAGAATGGCGGTGCTTTGAACCCATTTCATGGGAACCCACTCCGCCAGTATTAAGATTTTGTCACATGGCAGTGGTTCGGGTGTCAACCACCCTCGGCTATGTCGGCCAGCCCTTGGGCATCCAGGATGGAAATGGTCCCCCGCTCTACATCAATGAGACCTTCCCCAGACATTTTACTGAAAATCCGGGACAGGGTTTCCGGGGTGGTGCCCAACAGGCCTGCCAGTTGGTTTTTGGACACCGGAAGGGTGACTACTGACATGTTACTCTGATCCTTTGTTAATACCCCGAGATAGGATGCCAGCCGGGCCGGTACCTCTTTTAACGTCAGATTTTCCACCATCACCGTGAATTCTCGCAGGCGCATGGACAACACCGCCAGCATGTTCAATGCCAGGGAGGGGTTGGCTGTGATGTGGGCAATGAAATCCTTTCTCGGAAAAAAAATCAGGGTGGAACCCACCACGGTCTGGGCTGTGGCTGGGAAATTTTTTCCGGTGAACACCGGGACCTCCCCAAAGGGTTTCCCCGGCCCATAGATGTGAAGAATCTGCTCTTTTCCCCCGAATGAGAGTTTGGATATTTTTACCTTACCTGTTTCAACAATGTAAAAACCATCCCCCACATCCCCTTCGTTGAAAATCAACTCTCCTTTTTTGTACTCCTTCCGCTGGGAAAGGGCTGTAATGTCAGCAAATTCTTTTTCATTTAAACCGCTGTCTCATTTGCATGAATTGAAAGGTGTGGATAACGCGCCTTGGAGAAATGAATGTTTGCCAGTTC
The DNA here is from genome assembly GCA_045046665.1 of Desulfobacterium sp. Classification (GTDB taxonomy): domain Bacteria; phylum Desulfobacterota; class Desulfobacteria; order Desulfobacterales; family Desulfobacteraceae; genus Desulfocicer. Next base: position 1,507 of record JASFYZ010000087.1, on the reverse strand, counting down.
TTTTTGCGCCAGCGCGACCCTTTAAAATTGGGAATATACCTGTAAGGGGTGATCACTTTTCCCATGAACCAACCAGGACGCCAGAGGGCCATTTGCTTTGGGCAAGAGGCGATAATCAGGGTAGGAATATGAAGATTAGAGGCGAGATGTCCTGTTCCTGATTCGTTGCCGATGAGGAATGCCGATTCGTAAAGGTAGGCGGCAAGCTCGCTTAATGAGGGAAAAAGGGGTAAATGAAAGCGGCTTTCCACGAGAGGAATCCAGGTGGGATGCTCATCAGGACTGACTGAGAAGGTGATTTCATATCCCTTGCTACTTAGGCTATTTGCGACTTGTATAAACTTTTTGGAATTCCATGTGCGCGTGGGGGTTGTGCTGGTTGGGTGCATGATCACACGCTTAGGATGACGACTCTGCTTGAGTCCACTCGGGATGATGAGTCCATTGTTTTTGGAAATTTGGGTGCACTGAAGGAGTGAGGCAATGGCGGCGGCAATATTCGTAACCATGGGGCGGGAGCGGTCAAAGATCCGGTCCCAAGAGGTGAGGGAGGCGTGCTTTTCTTTTTCATAACTTGAGTAAAAGACACTGAGATTGGGGAGTTTACCCTGTTTGTAGAGATCGATGATGCTATTTGCGAGGGGGCTATTGTCATTTTGCAATACGATGAGGTCGTAGGAGGCAAGTTGCTCTGCCTTAAGGAGGGAGCGCTTTTTAAACTGGTGGTCGGGAAACCAGGAGGCAAGTTGGTGCAGGGCATCTTGGTAGGTGGTAACCGTGTAGCCTCTTGAAAAGAGGCGGTGAGAGGCTACCATCATGAGGAGGCCATCTCCAATTCCCTGTGAGCATATGACTGCAGCTTTCATGAGACGTTTTCTTTTAGCTTGTGGAAAGCCCTAAGTGTACGCGGGACCGAAATAAAGTGCTGCCAAAAATTTTCCCGGACGCGCAGGTTGATCCCTTTGAAATTTGGCAGAGGGAAGGGGATTGTCACGACCTGACCATAGTACCAGTCGGGGCGCCAGAGGCGTACCCGTTTAGGATTTCCTGAAATCGTCAGCGTTGGAATCTTTAAATTGGAAGCGAGGTGCCCGATGCCTGAATCATTTCCTATAAGAAAACCTGACTCATAGAGGTAAACTGCTAATTCAGTGATGTTTGCAAAAGAGGGGAGTTCGAACCCTTCCTTTAGTACATGGAGCCAATCAGGGCGCTCGGCGGGGCTAACCGAAAAGCTGATCTGGTAGTCCTCCTTTCTTAAGCCGCGCGCTAAAAGAAGAAATTGGGCCGAAGACCAATTCCGTTTGGGGTCGTTGCTGGTGGGGTGGAGCACAATTCGTTTGGGGAATTTCTTGTGCTTTTTTCCTGTTGGGACTTGGATGCCGTTTTCTTTTGTGGCTGAGCTCAGCTCTAGGGCTGTTTGGCAGCCGCGGCAGAGATTGGTTGCAACGGGCAACTTGGGATTGAAGAGAAAATCCCCATTTTGAAATTTTTTCGATGGGGTAGG
>JASFYZ010000086.1:0-3867 GCA_045046665.1 Desulfobacterium sp. | reverse complement strand
CGATACCCACTAACGCCACTGCTATATTGAATAAAAAGGCAGGGGTATAGCTCTGGTACATGTCAAAAATCTTGCCGCCCACAATGGCAGCTGGGCAACAAAGCGCAGCTGAAATCATTAAAATGGTGCCGTTGAGTTTGGAAAAAGAGGGAATGCCGAAAAAATTTCCCGTGGTGGTGTTCAGGCAAACCCAGGACCAGCCAAAGGCGCCACCGTACAAAATCCCTGCGGTATACACCATGGCCAGATTGTCTTTTGTCAGGAAAATGGCCATTACAGATCCTACAAAATAACAGCATAACCCAAGTATAAAGGCATATCTGGCACTCATCTTATCCATGAGCCATCCACCGATGAGCCTTCCGAAGATACTGCCCATGGTAAAAAGCCCCATGGCGAAGGCATAGACGTCTGGACTGATTCCCAACCCCTTGAGGTGCATAATCCAATGGGCTGTAAAAAACCAGAAGGGATATTGGCAGGCACAGGCGCCGATAAAAACCATCCAGAAAGAGGAGGTCCGGTAGGCTTCGGCTGTGGTCCACTCATAGCTTGTGGTAAGGTTATTAACCGTTGTTTCATACCCTTCCGGTGGCGGTCCGCCGTCAGGCTCCTGCCCTAAATCTTGTGGGTATTCCTTTACAAACAAGAGTGCAACAACAGCGGAAACCACGGCGACCCCAGCAACGAGCAGCCACCCGATGCGCCAGTTGCCGCCGGTAGCTGATATGATTTTATTCATGAGAGGGGCAGCGATGAAACCGGCAAAACCTGATGCTGTAAACCCTATTGCCATAGCCCGTCCTCTGAAACGTATAAACCATCTGGTGATGGCAGTGGAAAGGCAAATAATGGTGCCGAAGCCAAGCCCGGTTCCGATGAGAACGCCGAAACCCACCAGGTAATGCCAGGGCTGGGTGGCCACAAAAAACATCCACAGACAGCCGGCAACAATCAATCCTGAGCCGATGGCAAATGTACTTTTAATTCCCCACCGGCTGACAGATAAGGCATGGACTATGGCAGGAATCCCTATACAAAAATTAAGAAGGGTGTAACCCAGGCCAAAAGTTGCCCGATCCATTGGAATTTCTTTTAACATTATTGGATTTATGACCGTACCGCCGTAGAGTCCAAATCCCATGTTGAGAAAGTATATCAGCCAGACGGCACCCACCAACTTCCAACCGTAAAAAGTTTTCTTTTCAGTCATGTCATATCCTTTCCCCAAACAGGGGGAGAAAGATTAAAGGCCGGGGAGGAAGGGGAATTATCAGTCCCCCCCGGGTCCAGGAATCTATTGTGTTTAAAATTTTCCGAGTAATTTTTTGGCGATGACCACTTTTTCAACTTCCTTGCTGCCTTCAAATATTTCCAGCACTTTGGCGTTCCGCCAGTAATGGGCCACGCCGTACTCCTCAAGGATTCCGTAACCCCCGTGGAGCTGGATTGCCTCGTCCGCCACTTGGACCGCCACTTCTGAGCAATACCATTTGGCCATGGAGCTTAAGCTGGGATCGGCCTTGCCCGTGTCCAGCTGCATGGCAGCCCGGTAGTACAGGGATCTTGCCGCTTCAGTTTTGGTTACCATTTCGGCCAGTTTTCCCTGGACCATCTGGAGTTCTGCCAAGGGTTTACCAAATTGTTTCCGCTGTTTTACGTGGGCCAAAGCCTTGTCCAGGGCACCTTGGGCGGTTCCCACCCCGAGGGCTGCGACCTGGACCCTGGACCGATTGAATAATTCCATTATATTGTAAAACCCCATGCCCTCTTTGCCGATGATATTTTCCCGGGGTACACGGACATTTTTAAATGTGGAGTCACCGGTTTCAGAGGTTCTGATGGAAAGCTTACCATGGTAGGGTACCCCCTCGTACCCTTCCCGGTCCGTCTCCACCAGAATGGTGGAAAAACGTTTGTACACCTTCGGGTTATCCGGATCAGTCACACAGAGCACGATGAGAAAGTCGGCGCATTTGCAGTTTGTGATAAAGACTTTACCGCCGTTAATGATATAGTCATCCCCGTCCTTGACCGCCTCTGTACTCAGGGCGGCCACATCACTGCCAGCATCGGGCTCGGTGACTGCCACTCCCATGCGCATATGGCCGGTGCAGATGGAGGGCAGGTACTTTTGCTTCTGTTCTTCAGTACCGAACATGGCAATGACCTGAGATCCGAAGAAACAAGCCTCAATGGCATGGGTAATTCCCATGTCCACTCGGGCGAATTCCTCCTGGATCAGGCATTGGTCAAAATACCCCATACCCATGCCCTCGTATTTTTCATCTATGAAAACCGCCAGAAACCCGAGTTCGGCTGCCTTTTTCCACAGGCTGTCGTCAAAATATCCTTTTTCGTCCATCTCCCGGGCCACATCCGTAAATTCGCCAACGGCAAATTTCCGAGCGGTTTTTTTTATTTCCAACTGTTCTTTGTTCAGACCAAACATTGATAATCTCCTTTTGTTATCCGACTTTCAGCACCAGAGCTGCACCAGTATCGCCTGCAGCACAACCGGCCACAAGCACATACCCACCTCCAATAAGGACGGCCTCTTCAATGCCTTCTATCAAAAGCCGCCCAATGGTCGGACCCTGGGGATGGCCGAAGATCATGGAGCTGCCATAGTTGTTAAAATTGTTGGGATTGATATCCAATGCCTTGGCCATGTAAAGGTCATTGGCCGCAAAGGGATTATGGGTTTTGATGACAGCAACGTCCTTTATGGTGATGCTGGCGGCATCAAGGGCTTTCTGGACGGCCGGAACAGGGGCTTGAGGCATAAAAGACGGCTTGGTACGATGATATCCATATGATACGATCTTTATCAGAGTATTGGGGTCATCGCTGAGTTCATCTGCTCTGTCCCGGGTAGTCACAAAAAGACCTGCATTTCCATCTGCCGGATGGGTCTGGGCACCAAAGGTATGAATGCCGTCCTTAACCACCGGTCTCAGCCTGGTAAGTCCCTCTGCGGTGGTGGGGAATATGCCCTCGTCCGCTTCCACCAGAATGGTTCTCTTTTTGCTGACCTGAATCTCTGCCGGGAACATGTACCGTTTCTGGAAGGCCCTGTCGTCCGCCAGTGCCTCCTGGTATTGTTCATACCTGCGAAGCGCAAGCCTGTCGGCATCTTCCCTTGTAAATCCGTTTTCTTTGGCCACGTTTTCTGCGGTTATACTCATGCCGATGCCGGTGGATGGATCGGCACCCATATTGTCCATGTTCCAGTTTTCAGAAATCACTTCACCGCCAAATCCCTGGGGATTGGGCCAGATGGTGTGGGGTCCATTGGAGGCCCGATCTGTCATGAGACAGAAGGGAGCGGATGCCAGTCCCTGATCCACGGCCATGGCAGCGTTGCATATACAGGTGGTGGAGGTGGAGCATGCCTGCATGATGGTAATGCCAGGAACATCAGGAGCCCCCATCATGACATTGGCCCAAGTGCTGCCGTAGAACACACTTTTCTGGCCAATGGTGATGCCAAAGTAAAGGTAATCGTGTACAGGCGTTTCCAGCCCTTTCTTTTCATTCATCCAGCGTTTGGCGGTTTTTGCGCCTAACTCTATGGAGTTGATGTTGGCAAAGCTTCCCTGCCACTTGCAAAAGGGCGTTGCATAGTAACCCTTGTAGGGGATGTAGGCATTCTTAAACATGGTTATCTCCTTAAATTTTTATAAGAAATTCGTAAGTTCTCAATAAGCCCGGGGATTCAAGAAATCCTTTTGAATACTATCCGGCGTTTAAAGGGTTAAACGGGCCTTATCACCCTATGTTATTGAGAACTTACAGAAACTCCGTCCAATGATTTGTAATAACAGGCGTTTCGATATTTGTTGCGGGCAGGTCAGATCCCCAATA
>JASFYZ010000085.1:0-5357 GCA_045046665.1 Desulfobacterium sp. | reverse complement strand
TTCTGCTTTCCAAAAAAGAGATAATATTTACATTTTTATCTCCTCCGCCGAAACCAGGAATGCTGATGGGCAGATTTGCCGCCAGGGCCGAAAGCGCTGATGATTGTGTGGCAGTTTCGGTGGGTTGAAGCACCACATCGGATTTATAGGTTACCGGCAGGACAAAGAAGGTGACCCCCACTGCGATAAGTGTACATAAAAGGGTAAAGCCCATGATGAACCATTTGCCTTTCCAGATGACATTCCAAAGCTCCAAAAGATCTATTTCATCATCTTCTTGATCCATCTGGGGCACGGGTATGTAAACAAACTCCTTGTCAGGATGTCTTTTTATCTCTTCCATTGCTGGATCAATATCTCCTCATATCATCAATCGTACGTTTGGTGTGGTCCGGGGTTGCCCAGGGGTTCATGGGATATAATCTGCCAGGCTGGCGAACCATGGCCCCGGGATCCTTGGTAAAGCTTGTCATGGAGTAACTCAGGTGGCCGGGTTTGTCATGGGGCAGAAAAATGGAAATGGGAAAACTGATGTAGACCCCCTTTTCATCTGCGCCTCTGTTTTCAGGAGACTCAAATAGGTCTGTGTTGGTTTTGGTGTACCATGCCCCCAGTGTGAAGTAATCAAAGGAGCGTCGGACATCCATACGAAAACCCACATCTCCAGCCAGAAATCTTCCAATGGTGAGACCGGCATCAATTCCCTGGGAGGGTAGAATCTGGGTGTAAATGTTTAAAAATCCTGTGGAGTACCATTTGTCCGGGTAATCCCTTAATTTAAAATTATTGTCTGGGTCTCGTTTGCGCACAAGTTCAGTTTCAAGACCGATGCCCCAGAGGCCCTTATTGAAATATCTGAACATCTCTGCACCCAGGCCAGCATAGGCGGATTCAAAAGCCCCTGCAGCAAGGCGTCCCTGGATGGAATAGGGCAGGTTGATCTTTTGCTCCAGGGCGAGCATGGAAATTCTTAAATCGGATTCAGCCTCGTAATCAAGGAGATCTGTACGAACACTGTTCTCTTTTTCCAGGGCAACATAATCAACTTCATCAAATTCATTGAAGAGCGTCCATTGTAGTTCGCCATGGAGCGTACCGCCGGGCCAGGGGGAATATTCCGTTCGTGCACGGAGAAAACCTTTACTCTTTAAGAACCCTTTTTTATTATTGATGAAAGTCTCTATTTTGGGATCAATTCTAAAGGAAAATTTATCTTCAGGGACATGAAACGGCTTGGAAAATGGGTGGTTCTGTCTGAATTCATGCCAGTTTTCATCTTTGTATAGATTGATTTCAGAATATGCCAGAAATCCTTCACTGTCCATTTTATGATCCCGGAAAGCGATAAAAGCCCCCCGGGTGGTCTCCAGGCTCAGAATAACACTATTGTCTTTTTTGATATTGAGAAAAAAGGTTGAGATTCGCTGGGGCATAAGTCTGTCACACACATCTGCCACATGGCCGAACGCCCTGCTGTTGGAAAGGTGAAGATTATTGCTAAACTCCACCCATACTGCATCTGCTGTACAGGATACGGAAATATTTTGAAAGCCCTGCTCTTTTAATGCATCGGCAATGAGGGTGGAGAGGGTGTAATTGTCCGCATCATAGGCCGCCCATTTTGTTTTTTCATTCGGAAGGTATGGTTTTGTTTTTTCCCAGACAAGCAGCGCTTCGGATTTCAGAGGAAACTCAATATCAATACCCCAGGCATAGGTGTCTCCGCGCAAAAAGGCTGCCGAGGCATGAATATATTCTGAAATTTTATATTTAACACCAATGTTAAAATGGGTGGTTGACTTGTCTTCCTTTATAACAGAGCCATCGGTGTCTCGGTATCCCATCATATTTTCTCTATCTATGGAAGAGTATTCAGCTACCAGGGTAAGTCTTTGATTGGCATGCCACTCTGCACCGCCAAACAGACTGGTTTTTCTAAGTGGATCAGAGGTGATAAAATCAAGCCCTGTATCTTTAGCGCTTCCATCCACTGCATTGGTGCTGCCACCCACATACTCTCCTGCCAGGGTTCCCTGGCCAAGTCCAAGGGTGACATCAACATTGCCAATCATTTTAGAAAAGGTTAGATAGCGTGATCCAAAAAAGGCCGTACCCGTGGCATCAAAAAGACCCATGGCCACCTGGGGCAGGAATTCATTTTCTTTCAATAGAACAGCACGCATGCCAGCGCTTCGATCCTTGTAACTGCCATAGCCTTGATCTCCAAAAGGAGATTCTTTTGAACTGATTACGGTGAACTGTCCATGGAATTCAAATCTATCCAGAAAGCCCACAGCCCCCCCATAATAACGATAGGGGGAAGCATATCCGGTTTTCAGTCGCAGGGTCCAGTCGGATTTAATTCTGGCCGTGGGCATGTTTAAAATACCCGTATAGGATTGCAAAGAGCCAAGGGGTTGGGGATCCACTTCCCATGCCAGGGCATGGGAATGAAAGAGTTGGAAGACAAGCGCTGCAAAACTAAGAAGAAGCACCCTACTAAATGGCAAGGGCGACTCCGGCGGTGGTTGCGATTTTAAAGATAATATCAGCGATATCCTTTACAAATTTGAGATAGGGGACCCGCTCCAGATCTTCCGGCACAACAATGGTGTCCCCTGGCATGAGGGTGGTATCTCCAAATTTTGAGAAAAAACCGTGCTTCTGGGTCATGGAAAGAATCTCACCGTCCGCCTTTAACAGGTAGATATGTTCGGTGTCTGCAGTCTTGGCTGCACCACCGCTTTTTCCCAGGTAATAATCCAGGGTTTTATTTGTTTCATAGAGGAAAGACCCCGGGGAATAAACGCTGCCGACAACTGAAATAAAAATTGGTTTTTGGGGAATATCAAGGGCGTCCCCATCCTGGAGCTTGAAATCATATATGCTGCCTTTATAGGAATCTAAATCTGCGAGGATGATGGCAACCCGACCTTCTGCCTTGATGGAGCGGAGTTTGGAAAGTAGTCCCTGAACGGTACTGTTGGCAATCTCAGCTGCTTTTGCATCCTCCATAGAGGTTGCTGTCTGCACAATTTCCGAGGAGGTCTGCATGTAGCTCAGCTGCAGCTGTTCAATCATTTTATCGATGCTTCGCTGCTGTATTTCCCGCGCCTTTTCCGAGGTGTATTTTGCACCGTAGAAATAGGCATCCTCTGTCAGTCCGCCAGCACGTAAAATCAGGTCAGACACCTTTTCATTCTCCCGAATGGTATAGGTCCCCGGATATCGGAGTTCACCTGTTAATGAAATTTGTCGAACAAGGGCGGCGTCCTTGATCATGGGGATTAAAATGGCGTCATGGGGATGCAGGACAAACTCGCCATCTTTTTCAAGGGTCATAAGCAGGTACTCTGTTTCAATCGTGTTGTTTTTTATGATCTGTCTTGCCACCTCAACTCGGTCTGTTCCAGCACCAAATTTCACCCCCCCGGCCAGGGCCAGGGCATCCTTGAGTCTCAGGTCAGGTTTGAACTCGTATTTCCCAGGATTCCACACGGCTCCTCGTATGGTAACTTCTTCTTTGATGCCAATTTTATCCCTGGAGAGAATAACTATTTTATCATAGGGCTGAAGGGGGGCATCATATTCTCCGGAAAAAACTTTTGACAGGGGAAATCGCATGGGGGTGCTTCTCGTTGTTTTTCTGTCATATCTGAAGATCATGGCAAAGTCGGTTAATGTCTCGGGTAATAACAAGTCTGTCGTGGTGAGTATCTGAGAAAGGGTCATGCCTGCTTTATAATTAAAAACATCGGGTTGCCAGACATTTCCTTCCAGTCTTACAACATTTGGCATTGTGGAATCCATAAATTTCAACTCAAGAAGGTCACCATCTTTTACAATAATTTTATTCCAGTCCCCAGGACTATCTTTAATATTGATATCTTGGACTACAAATTCTTTGTTTTTATCAAATCTGCGAAGGTGTATGCGATCCCCAAACGCTTGGGGAAGAATATCGCCAGCCATAGCTACCAGATCTTTAATGCTGTTTTTGCCGATTATTTCAAATATTGCCTGATTGTTTACTGCCCCTGCTACGGCAGCGGTTGTTCCAATCTGAGGTACAAAAATCACATCTTTATTCTGAAGGGAGGTGTCGGAGTTTCTATTGCCTTTTAAGAGGAGGTCATAAAGATCAAATGATTGTACGTTATTATCACCTCTGTAAAGTTTGACCCCACGCAAGGTACCTGTTTTTTGAACACCCCCAGCATAAATAAGGCCATCAAAAATGGTCGAAAAGGCTGGCAGCAGGTGCAGTCCCGGATTTTCTACATTTCCAACCACGTAGACTTCAAGGCTTTTGAGTTCTATGAGGGTGACGCTGATATTTACACCTTGAATATATTTTTCAGCCTCTTTTTTAACAATAGCTTCCACATCACCATATTTTACACCTGCAACGAAAATCGGGCCTAACTTTGGTATGTTTATAACCCCTTCACGATCCACCATTGCCGGGTATTCAACATCCACGGATGAACCCCATACTTTTATAAGAAGGTTATCCCCGGTTCCAAATCTATAATTATCATCAGGTACAGCCAGGCTGGAAGGTTTTGATGTTGCAGATCTGAAAATGTCATAACCGAATTGTTGCAAATCATTGCTGAGGGAGGACGCGTATCTACTCCTGTACTGTAGTTCAATGAGAGAGATTTCATCTATTGCTTTGCTCTCGGTCTCATTTTTAGACGTGTTGTTGTCGTTTTCTACATATTGTCCTTGCTGAGAGTTTTCCACGAAGTGATTTTCAAGGGGATACAGGTTGCTGCTATTTTTAGACGACTTTTGATTTTCAGCTTTTCTTGAATCCAGTGTTTCGGGGACTGCTGTTGGGTAAGGATAAAGGGGGTTCGTTGAATCTTGTTCATTCAAAATAGCATTTACGACTTCATCAGGAAGTTGTCTAATAACCTCTGGAGGAAGGTTCTTCATGCTTTCTGAATCAAGAGTCATGCCTTTGTATTCAAAACTGTATAAGGGAGTGGCAACAACAATCAGCGCCAGGCAAAATAAAATCCAAATTTTTTTTGACATAATCGTACCATTGGCTTTTTTTGGGATAAAAATACATACACAAGAAACAATACCTTCGCCAATTTTATTTCCGATCAAATTGCACCACATATGATGTGATAGGAGAAATTTAAGAATACCATATATAGAGTTCAATCCGTTAATGCAAAGAGCATTTAAAGATTTGGCGAAGGTATTGTCATATGAGGGGACTTTAATACCTCCGTCAAGGCCCTGGGAATCTGCCGGATGATTTCTATCACCTGGGTGGCGGGCGTGGGCCGGGCAAAAATTCCGGCCAGACGATTGGTTCTGGCTGCTGTTTCCCCAGC
>JASFYZ010000084.1:0-12617 GCA_045046665.1 Desulfobacterium sp. | reverse complement strand
TATTTGATTTGTCAAGATATTTTGTTTTAGATCAATGGGGTGCTGACTTAATGAAATCAATGGGCTATATGATGGGCCGGGAAAATGGGAATGCGCCCCTCTGCCATTGCCCCCAATATCTGTTCTAAAAGGCTTGTTTCAGCATCAACCATCAGTAGTATACTATAGAAGTATTACAAATCAATCAAGGACATACCAGTGCGTTTCTTTGCTGTCAAGCTCTTTATATTCTTTTGACTGATTCTAAGTTTGATGGTCTCGTAAAAAGTCCATATCTCAATTTTTTAACCACGCCATGTGGTGCATATGATTGATTTGAATACCAACATGATGTGGTTTAAAAATCATAGGCCGACTTTTTACAGGTTCATCAAGTTTGATTCAGAATTTAGAAGGGGTTTGGGCTTGTGTTCTTGGACTTGTGTTGAAAATGTTTTTTAAATATCTGGGAGAACGGGGCTGGTTTATATCATTGGCCCTGGTTTCCAGAAATCCAGGGCCAGTTCCCGTCAGGGCAGTTACCGGGGGCGGCATAGTACCAGTTTCAATCTTTGTTGTGAGCGGCCCACGGTCAGCATATCGTTCCAACCGTGGGTGTTTATATGAAATTTTGACCCAAGCTGATATTTTTATGAACTTCATTTTGGCTTATGCCATATCAGGCAATTAATTTTTCTACTTTAACGGCACCCACCTTGAACTCAGGAATCTTGGCAATGGGATCAAATGCCGTTGAGCTGGTCAACACATTGGTGGGATTTTCGCCAAAGTGGATGGGCAGAAAAATAGTATTGACCGGTACGGAATCAGTGATCCGGGCCGGGGCTTCCATTTTCCCCCGTCGGGAGGTCAACAGAACCATATCATCGGGGTTGATGTTCAGCCGTTGGGCATCCTCGGGATTGATCTCCACATAACCTGTTTTCTGCTCGTTATCAAGGCTTGTGGATACCCGTGTCATGGTGCCTGTGTGAAAATGGGCAAACATCCGTCCCGTGGTCATGAGCATGGGATACTCTTCACAGGCCAATTCTGCCGGATCTTTATACTCAATGGCATGAAACTTTCCCTTGCCCCGGGTAAAAATATCTTTGTGAAGATAGGGGGTGCCGGGGTGGTCTGGGGTGGGGCAGGGCCATTGAAGCCCATCAATGCCCATGCGCTCGTAGGTCATACCTTCGTAACTCTTGGTCAGTGCCGCCATTTCATTAAAAATTTCACTGGGAGACTCATAGGACATTTCATAACCCAGGGCCGTTGAAAATCGGGAAATAATTTCCCAGTCGGGTAGTGCATTGCCAACGGGCTCCACGGCCTTTCTTGTGACCATACACCGTCGTTCTGTGTTGGTGAAGGTACCTTCCCTTTCCCCCAGGGAGGCCGATGCAAACACCACATCGGCGGTCTGGGCACTTTCCGTGAGAAAAATATCCTCGATGGCAAGAAAATCCAGCTTTTTAAAGGCATTGTCCAGATGATTTTTATCTGGATCACTAAGCTTGGGATTTTCTCCAATGACGTAGAGCCCCTTTATTTTACCCGTCTCAATGGCTGCAATCATGTCGGTGACGGTCATGCCCGGGGTGTCCGAGAGTTCACAGTTCCAGGCTTTGGAGAATTTTTTCTGGGCCTTGGGATCGGCCACAGGTTGATATCCGGTGAACACATTGGGAAGTCCGCCCATGTCGCAGGCCCCCTGAACATTGTTCTGGCCCCGCAGGGGATTGACCCCGCCCCCGGCAACGCCCACATTACCGCAGAGCATGGCAATGTTGCAGCAGGATTTTACGTTATCAACGCCCGTGGTATGCTGGGTGATGCCCATGGCGTAAAGAAGTGCGCCCGGGGCATTGGTGGCATAGAGTTCCGCCATTTTTATAATGTCCTTGCGGTCAACGCCGGTGATGCCTTCCACAAAGGTGGGAGTATAGGTTGCAAGGGTTTCCTTTAATTGTTCAAAATCCTCGCACCGTTGTTCTATGTAAGTTTTATCATGCCAGTTGTTTTTAATAATGACGTGCATCATGCCGTTGAGCAACGCCACATCAGAGCCTAAGCGGTGATGCACCGTGAAATCGGCATATCGGGAGAGCTGAATATTCCGGGGATCTGCAACAATGAGTTTTGCACCGTTCTCCTTTGCCTTGATAATGCGGCTGGCAATGAGGGGATGGCATGCGGTGGTGTTGGACCCGATGACAAAGATCACCTTGGAATGGGTTTCAAACTCTTCTATGGAATTTGTCATAGCACCACTTCCAAATGCAGCGGCAAGACCTGCCACTGTTGAGGAATGTCACAGTCGAGCGCAGTGATCGACGTTGTTGGTGCCAATGGCGGCCCTGGCAAGTTTCTGGGCCAGGTAGTTCTCCTCATTGGTCACTTTGGCCGAGACCAATACACCGATGGAATCCGGGCCGTAGGTCTCTTTGATGCGGTTGAAATTTTTGGCGGCATGGGCGATGGCCTCATCCCAGGTTGCCTTTTGAAAAGTCCCATCCTCTTTGATCAGTGGTGTTTTAAGGCGCATGTAACTGTTGATGTATTCGTGGAGGCTCCATCCCTTGATACAGAGTTTTCCCTGGTTCACCGGGTGGGATTTCAAGGGTAGCGTTGAGTTGATTTTTCCGTCAATCACTTCAAAAAGAACGCCGCACCCGGTTCCGCAATATGAGCACACGGATGGTACAAACTTGCAATTCATTGTTCATCTCCTGATTTACGCAAGCCTTCAGGGTCAATCTTTATGGGGAAATGCCTGGAGGTTGTGTTATTTACGTGGTGCTGGATCAAAAAAATCAAATTCTGGCCTGGGTTAAACTCGGTGCATTGTAAATATTCGGGTTGGTAACGTAAATGTTTGGCCAGTGCCTCATATTCGCGTATTTGGGACTGCGTAGCATTGAGCAGGCCAAAATAGGTGAATATGGGGTGCTGGCCGAATATTTATGCCCAATGGGCCGAAGTTATAACCAGATCCTGAAGTTACGCATCCATGGGCTTGGGTTCCAAAGTCACCTCACCGCCAATGATGGTAAAGGGTGATTTTTCCAGCCCCACTCCTGGCGTGTAGTCAAACACGTCGGATACAATGCGGTTCATCTCTCGGTAAAGGAATCGCAGGGGGATTTCTGCAGGACAGGCATCTTCACATAGGCCGCAGTCAATGCACCTTCCTGCCATGTGGGTGGCCCGGACCAAGTGAAAAATAGGGATTTCCGGTGGCAGTGCCCCGGGTTCAACAAGGTCCGGATTTTCCAGGCTACAGTCGGGGCAAAAACACACGGGGCAGATGTTTCTGCATCCATAGCACTTGATGCATTTGCTGAACTCGTACATCCACCGGGAAAAGCGCTGGCTATTGTCATTATTATTTATGAATTCCTGGGGATCTTCATTGAAATTAATGCCATGTTCCTCCTTGAATGCCCCGGTGCTTTTGGGTTCAAGGTAGGTGCAGTCGCTGTGGGTCCTGGTTTGTGAGGGACAGCAGTTGACCATGATGGGGGTAATATTCTCGGGCTTGAGCTGATTCCAGGTGTAGAGAAGATTTAACGCCCTTTGATTGCAATCCCTTGCCACAATGCCGATTTTAAGATCTGGTTTTTTTTCAGTGAGATGGGTGGCCACCTTTTCCAGGCTGTAGCGATGCTGGCTCACCTTAAGTGAAGGAAGCTCTTCCAGGTTGTCCAAGGTGTAGCCATGGGGAATCATATGCCCGTCAAGCTCTCTGTAGGCCAGAAAAATATCCACATCGCCCTGTTTGAGAAGTTGCTCAACCTGCTTTATGATATTCATGTTTCCTCCTTTTCTTTCTATGAGGTTCCATTTCCATGCAAGTTGAACGGGTTGCTTTAGCAATGGGGCTGGGTCCCAAGTTTGTTATTTTTTCTGTAAACTCCGTCACCACCCGGGCAAATTTCTGGGCTTCGGCAGAAGAGATCCATTCCAGGTGAAGTCGTCCCTCAAGGCCCATGAATTTAAGCATTTCCTGGACAAAGGTGATACGTTTGATAGTCATGTTATTACCATACAGGTAATGGCAGTCGCCGATGTGTCAGCCGCCCACCATGACGCCGTCGGCCCCGCTCTGGAAGGCTCTTAAAATATGATGGGGGCTTACACTTGCCGAACACATCACCCGTATGATTCTCAGATTGGAGGGATACTGCATGCGGCTGACACCGGCAAGATCGGCCGCGCCATAGGTGCACCAGTTGCACATGAATGCAACGATTTTGGGTTCATAAAGATCTGCTTTCACCGGATATACTCCTTTATTTTCACCGGGAACCCTTGATATGGGTTCCCGGATGTGTTTTGTTACGCGCTCATGGCACTTTTGATCTGTGCGTACAATTGCTCGTTGTTAAATCCCATCAACGACGGTGCCTCAGAGGGACAAGTGGCGGCACAGGCTCCGCACCCCTTGCAAAGGGCGTCGTTGACCACGGCCACCCCCCTTTCAACATCCATGCTGATCGCGTTGTAGGGGCACACCTGCACACATCCACCGCATCCAGCACATCGTTCCGGATCAATCTCTGCAACAATGCCGCCAACGTTGATGGTGTCCCGGGAAAGTACGGTCAATGCTCTTGACGCCGCCGCCTTTGCCTGGGCAATGCTCTCGTCCACGGGTTTGGGGTAGTGGCTCATGCCGCAGAGAAAGAGACCATCCGTGGCAAAGTCCACGGGCCTGAGTTTCTGGTGGGCCTCAAGGAACCATCCGGCGCTGTCCGTAGTCACCTTGAATGCCTGGGCAAGCTGCGTGTTCTCCCTGGCGTCAATGCGGGCGGAAAGACATAAAAGATCGGCATCCACGGCCAATCGTTTTCCCAGGATAATGTCGGTGAATTCCACGGTGACATGATCTTCTCCCGGGATTACCACAGGTTTGCTGTCCAGATCATACTGGAAGAAAAGAACCCCTGCGTTCCGGGCATCCCGGTAGAGGGTCTCCCGCTGGCCATAGGTTCTGATATCCCGGTAAAGAACATACACCCCGGTGTCGGGATTTTTTTCTTTAAAGACCATGGCGCTTTTAATGGCATGGGTACAGCACACTTTGGAGCAATAGGGATGCGCTTTATCCCTTGATCCCACACATTGAATAAAAACCACGTCCTTTGCCTGGTCAACCCGGGCATCGTTTTCCATGAAGAGACTGTCCAGCTCCAGGAGCGTCATCACAGACTTGTGTTGCCCATAAGAATATTCCGTGGGTTTTGATTCCACGGCTCCGGTGGCAATGATGGCCACTCCGTGGTCGATCACTTGGGTATCATCCACCGAGGTAATGGTGGTTTTAAAGTTGCCCACAAAGCCTTCCACTGAACCAACGGTGGAGCCCAACAGGGGTTGAATCTGTCCATCGGCTTCAATATCGGCTATGAGACCCTTGACAAAGGGGCCTATCTCTTCATTTTTCCAGGTTTTGCAAAGCTGTCTGCCATTGCCCCCCAGGTGCTGATTTTTTTCCACCAGGGTGACGGGATATCCCTGACGGGACAGGGACAGGGCGGCTGTCATACCGGCAATGCCCCCCCCTACCACCAGGGCCGACGGGGTCACCGGTAATTGGGTTTCAAAGAGCGGGTCCAGGCGGAAGGCCTTGGCCACAGCCATTCTTACCAGATCCTTGGCCTTGGTTGTGGCCCGTTCGGGTTCATCGGAATGAACCCAGGAGTCCTGGTTTCTGATGTTGGCCATTTCAACAAGATATTTGTTTAATCCCGCATCAATAAGGGTTTCCCGGAAAAGATCCTCATGGGTTTTGGGGGTGCAGGCAGCCACCACAATGCGGTTGAGGCCTTTTTGCTGGATGACCTCCACCATTTTATCCTGGGTGTCCTGGGAGCAGGTAAACAGATTTTCCTCCACATAGACCACGCCGGGAAGGGTGCTGGCATAGGTAGCCACCGCCGGGACATCCACAATCCCGCCGATGTTGGTACCGCAATTGCACACAAACACCCCTATTTTCGGGGCGTCATCGGCCACCTCACGCTCTTTGGGTTTGGTGACTTCTCGGGTCAATGTGTTCCGTGACGGGGCAAGACGTTCGGTGGCTGCTGCTGCTGCCGCACTTGCCTCCATCACGGACTGGGGAATATCCTTGGGGCCTGTAAAAACACCACAGGCGTAGATACCAGGCATGGAGGTGGACACCGGGTTAAAGCTGTCGGTCTTGATAAAATTAGAGGCATCCAGTTCAATGCCCATGCACGTTGCCATGGCAAAGCTGTCAGCGCTTATTTCAAGTCCTGTGGAGAGAACCACTATGTCAAAATATTCGGTTTTAAGACTCCCCAGCTCATCCACATAGGTCATCTCAAGGTTGCCTTTGTTGGGGGCGGGGATGATAGAATGGACTCGGGATCGCACAAACCGCACCCCTTTGTCCTTTGCTTTTTCAAGGTAGGTGTCAAAATCCTTTCCCTGGGTGCGCATGTCCATGTAAAAGATGGCACAATCCAGGGGGGCCTTGCTGTGATCCTTGGCCATTGCCGACTGTTTTACGGCATACATGCAGCACACCGAAGAGCAATAGCTGTTTTTGCTGCGGTTTTCATCCCGGGACCCCACACACTGGAGCCAAGCAATTTTTTTGGGCTCTTTTTTGTGCTTTTTGTCCGAGGGGAGCACCAGGTGCCCTCCCTGGGGACCGGTGGCGGAAAGCATTCGTTCAAATCCCATGCCGGTGACAATATCTGGGTGTTTGCCAAAGGAGAGATGATCAAGCCCCGATGGATCAAAGGACTTAAAGCCCGTTGAAAGCACCACAGAGCCCACATTTAAAGTAATTTCCTTTTTTTGATCCAGAAAGTTGATGGCATGGGAGGGACAAATGGTTTCACACAGTCCACACCGTTCTTTGGTCAAATAAAGGCAATTGTTGGGATCAATGGCGTACTTCAGGGGTACGGCCTGGGAATAGGGGACATAAATGGCCTTTCGTTTGCCAAGTCCCTCGTTGTATTCATCATTTACTTTCTTGGGGCATTTCTCCGCACAGAGCCCACAGGCAATACACTTGTCCGTGTCCACATATCTTGGGTGCTGGATCAGGGTGGCGGTGATGTCCCCCTCTTGACCGGATATGGCGGTAACTTCAGTTAATGTCAGTAATTCAATGTTCATGTGCCGGCCGACCTCGACCAGTTTAGGTGAGATAATTCACATGGCACAGTCATTGGTGGGGAAGGTCTTGTCCAACTGAGCCATTTTTCCACCGATGGCTGGTGATTTTTCTACCAAGTACACGTAAAAGCCTGAATTGGCAATGTCCAGGGCCGACTGCATGCCTGCAACACCGCCTCCCACTACCATTACTGCTCCCTTGGGATTATTGGGGGTAATTATATTTTTATCCATAAAACAACTCCGTTATTTATTGTTCGCTGCTAAATAATGCGTTCACAGCATCAATCAATTCGTGGTCGGCAAAGGGCTTGGATAGATAGTCGTTGGCCCCGAGCTTCATGGCCTTTACCGTGTTGGCGATGGTGGAATACCCGGTGATGACAATGACATACAGATCCGGCTTTTCTATTTTGACCTGTTTTAAGATATCCATGCCGTCCATATCTTTGAGCTTCATGTCCAGCAGAAGTAAATCATAGTCCTGTTCCATCACCCGCTGGATACCTTCTTCGCCGGACAGGCAATGATCACAGATAACTTCCTGCTCGTTCAATACCATTTTACAGGCCTTGCAGATCACATTCTCATCATCAATGATCAACACCTTTTTTTGTGTCATGGTATTTTTTTTCTCATTCAAGATCGTTATTCTCCTTCAACACTGGCAGCGTCAGTCTGATCAATGTCCCAATGCCGGGTTCACTTGATACCTTGATCCTGCCCTGATGATTTCTGATGATTCCATAGCTGACGGCAAGGCCCAAGCCTGTTCCCTCTGCCCGGGTGGTATAGAACGGCTCAAATATTTTTTTCTGATTGTCCTTGTGAATACCGCATCCGTCGTCTTCGATCTCCACGGACACCGTTTCCTCTTTTTCATTTGACATGGTTCGAATGTTAATCGTTCCCTTTTCTCCAATGGCGTGGACGGCATTGAAAAGTAAATTAATCAAGACCTGTTCCATCTGGTCATCGTCCAGGAAGAAACTTTGGGTGTCATAATCAAAATCCCGCACCACTTTGATTCGTCGGATGAAGAATTCATTGTCCATGAGTGCCAGGGCTTTTTCCATGACCTTGTTGATGTTTGCCATAATCTTCTGGGGTTTCTTTTCCCGGGAAAAATCCAGGAGTCCCTGGATTATTTTTTTGCAGCGCTGGGTCTCCTGCATGATGATTTCAAGTCCTTCCTTGCAGGGACCGGGTGCTGCCTTTTTAGACAGATTGGAGCTGTAAAGAAGGATGCCCGTCAAGGGGTTGTTGATCTCATGGGCGATTCCTGCTGCCATTCTTCCCAAAGAGGACATGCGGTCAACCTTGGTGGCCAGTTGATTATACTGGAGAATATGGGATTTTATTTCGGTGACGTGATTTATGGCACAGGCACTCTGCTCGGAAATGGCCTGAATAAAATCTAATAGCTCCTCGGAAAGAACCGGTTTGCGGGAAAAATAAAGTCTGATAAAGCCCAATATCTGTCCCTGGATCACCAAGGGCATATCCATCATCATTCGTGCCCCGGCATCCCATGCCTTCTGGGGATATTTTACCCGGGAGGATTTAAAAATATCCTGGATGATGTGGATACCATTATCGATTTCAGGCCAATGGGATAATTTCTCACCGGCAAGGGGTTTCAAGGCCAGATATGATCCCGGGACCTTATATGACGCCCGTGGTATAAACTGTTTTGAATTTCTACCCACCACGCACAATACGCCTCCTATGGCGTCAACGCCCTGGACAAGGCGGGATACCACCAGCTCGAGCACCTCATCCAGGTCCGCCTTGGAGTGAACAACCTGGCTCACCTCTCTGAATAGCTGATAAAATCGTTTGTATTGTTTTAAATCTGTCATATACCGTCCCCATATGTTGGTACCCATTGACACCATACGTTCCAGCGCATTCCCCAGGGAAATGGCCTGATAAAAAAGAGGTTTTGTACGTTGGGCAACAATGTTTTCTGGTTTTTGTCGGGTTATTCTTATAACCGTCATAGGCGGATCTTCTTCGGATCTTAGACCACCCACAGCAAAGATTGAAAATCCATCTTGGATTGTCCACAACATGCTACGGTCTTAGTCTTTGTATTACGCCTTGGTTTGTCGGGATTTTCATATAAAAAATTACCAGGCTTCCCGTTCAAGGCGTTTGAAAACGTAGAGCAGTTGTTTTTGGTTTAATTCACCTACATTCTGGTTAATCCATTTTAGATCCCCGGAGGCAATGGCAGATTTTGCTTCGGGGGTGAGGGTGTATTCCCACAGGGCTTCTCCACCGTTGTTCATGAGGCTGTTCCAGAATTTTCCATCGTTACAGGTTCTGTCCAGCACCTTGAGCACTTCCTGTTTTTGTATGGAGATGACCTCTCCCCTGGCCCGGTATTGTGTTCCCATGGCCGCAATGTCTTTGAGATTGGCGTTCAGTGCCTCGTCAATGGCATTTTTAATCTGGGCTTCGGTGAAAGGTTTGGCAATAAAATCCCTGGCTCCCAGTTTCATGGCATCCACGGCAAGGGCGCTGGTGGCATAGCCTGTCATGGCAATGACCCCTGTCTCAGGATTTGATTCACGCACTTTTTTGATGACCTGCATGCCGTCAATGTCCGGGAGGCGAAGATCTGCCATTAACAGGTCATAGTCCTGCCGTCCCATGGCGTCCAGGGCACCGTAACCCGTGTCTTGCACATCCACATCATAGCCTTCTTCATCCAGAACCATTTTTAATCCCCGGGCCACATTTAAATCATCTTCCATTATGAGAATATGGGCAGGGGCTATCGCTTCAGGTGCGGACATTTGTTTTAATGATCCCATGGTAAACTCCTTTTTTATATGAAACTCTGTCCAAAAGACTGAAATAATTCGAGTTTCAATTTTTGTTATGGCAGATGGTTACTGTCATGTATATTTTGTATAAAAATCCCGTAAAATCCAGGTGTAATACAAGGATCACGTAGGGGCAGAACCTATTTCTGTCCTGTGTTGGGTAAAAAATAGGTTCGGGTAGAAATAAATTTTGCCCTACATTGTGGATAACCCCAGAGGGACTTTTAATCTTTGTTGTGTCGGCGGACCGACATGGTTATTATTTAAAATTAATTTTATGTTGCCTGTTTTCTGTACACTTGGGGAATATGCATTAATTGAGCCATGACTCAATATAATTTAATAAAAAATATTTTTACTTATATTGCCTTTTAATTAAGTGGTTTATCGTGGAGCATCTCCCCCTTTGTTTCTTGAGTACCTGGATGTTTAAGGTGAATGTGTATAAAAAAATATATGCTTTTTTCGAGTCTTTTATTACAACCCATGCCATGACTGGTTTTGTCTGCGTATAAATAAATATTCATCACATAATCCCAAAATCTATTTTGCCTATCAGGGCTGACACAGCGTTTTCCTGTCCGCCTGATAAGCAAGATTCTACCTAAGCATAAGGTGATTCTGTTGTTCAAGGCATTTGAACACGTACATGAGTTGCTTTTGGGTTAACTCACCCACATTTTCATTGATCCATTTAAGATTGCCGTTGGCGATGGCGGTCTTGGCATCCAGGGAAAGGGTGTATGCTCCCAGGGCTTCCCCTCCATTTTCCAAGAGTCTGTTTCTGAATTTTTTATCTTCTGAGGTTCGGGTCAATACCTTGAGAACCTCCTGTTTCTGGATGGAAATGATACCTTTTTTGGCTTGGGATGGAACTGCCATGACCTCCATCTCTGCCAGGTTGGCGGCAAGGGCTTCGTCAATCACCTTCTTGATCTGGTCTTCGGTGAAGGGTTTTGCAATAAAATCCCGGGCCCCCAGTTTCATGGCATTCACTGCCAGATCATTGGTGGCGTAGCCTGTCATGGCAATGATCCCGGTTGACGGGTTTGTTGCCCGGACTTTTTTGATGACCTGCATGCCGTCAATGTCCGGAAGGCGTAGATCTGCCATGAGAAGATCGTATTGGTACTGCCCCATGGCATCCAGGGCGCCGTAACCTGTGTCCCGGAGATCCACATCGTATCCATTTTCATCCAGAACCAGCTTTAACCCCCGGGCAACATTCAGGTCATCTTCCATAATGAGGATGTGGGCGGATGGCGTTGTTTTCATTGAAGGCTTTTTTTTAAATGTGACCATGATAAATCTCCTTATATCAAATCCATTGGGTCCATGTCTTTCATGAGGGGATGTTCTTTCTTCGGAAATTGCACATTGCATGGGCTGTGCCATGTTGTAAGGCAGGATGTCAGATAAAAGCAGTTTTTGAGAATTTTTATTTAAAAGAAGGGGATTCTAATATCTCTACAACTTTATTTTAAGTTAAATGTATATTTATTATAGGTATTTAACTCAATCGTTTCTGTGATCTCTATTATTAAATTCATCGAAGCAAATACCCGGTCTCAATGTGGCGATTGTCTTGTCTTCTGGTAATCTGTGTTTGTAATCCATGATCAAGTAAAGAAAATCCCCTTAATTCGCATAAAAAAATATACGCCGGGGTGAGTTTACAGGAAGGGGCGGGAAAAATTAGAAATGAATGTTGTGTTTTTTCATCATGGCAGAAAAATTGGATCGCTGCATTCCCACGGATTTGGCCGCATGGGAGATGTTCCCTTCTGCGGCATCCAGGGCCTGGCGCAGGAAGGATCTTTCAATGGGGCCAAAGCGGTCATTGAGAAGACTTTTCTTTGCAATTTTAAGATCTTCAAGATTTGTGGGGATGGCAGAACACTCAGAGGAGGGGACATCCGCTTGAAAATTATCCATCAACGACTGGTAATCCAGTTCTTGGGCATCACACATGATCACAAGGCGTTCCACCACATTTTTTAACTGCCTGACATTACCGGGCCAGTCAAAATTCACCAGGGCGCCCAGGGCATCATCGGAAAATCCCCCCACTTTTTTGTGGGCTTTGTGGCAAAACATTTTCAGGAAATGGTAGGCAATTTCCGGAATGTCCCTGCGGCGCTCCCGGAGGGGGGGAATATGGAGGGGAAATACGTTGAGCCGATAGAAAAGATCCTCCCGGAAAACACCCTGTTTCACCATTTTTGCAAGATCACGGTTGGTGGCGGCCACCACCCGGGCAGTGGTTTTTTTGATGCTACTGGAACCCACGGGTTTATATTCACCGGTTTCAAGCACCCGCAACAGTTTTCCCTGGATATCCATATCAAGGCTGGCAATTTCGTCCAGAAAAAGAGTGCCTTGGGATGCGGCCTCAAAGATTCCCTGCTTTTTACCATCGGCACCGGTAAAGGCCCCTTTGACATGGCCAAACAATTCACTTTCCATGATTGTGGAGGCAAAGGTGCTGCAGTCAACAGCCAGGAAAAGGGCCTTGGAACGGTTGCTTTTTTCATGGATGGCCTGGGCAAAAAGTTCTTTGCCTGTGCCGCTCTCTCCGTTCAACAATACGGTGCTGTTCAGGGGGGCCACCCGTTGGATTTTTTCAAATATTTTTTGGAT
>JASFYZ010000083.1:0-6006 GCA_045046665.1 Desulfobacterium sp. | reverse complement strand
GATATTTATTGTCAATAAAAGTATAAGAAAATATTCAAAAGCTGAATTATGTACGCACAGAAACAAACTAAATTTTTTGAAAATTTAAAAAAATTTAGCCCCTGAACTTGATTGGGTGAAATTCTTGCAAAGCAGGAATTTCACCCAATCAGAGACCAGATAAGGAAGGAAGGAAGGAAGAAAGAAAGAAAGGCTGTCGTAATTTACTTCATCTGTTTTCGCTTTGCCGGAAGCTCCCACTCCTCCACCGTGGTGGTCTCATAGATCTCTTCCCAGCCGGTAATCATTCCTGAAATATGGCTGAACAAGGAGTGCCCCGTGGTGGTCATGTAGACATGAACCAGCAAAAAAGAGACCAGCATAAAGGCCATCAGCGTATGTATCCAGGCCACCGGAGCCAGAGGAATCATAAACCCTGCCCATGAATTCCAGGTATAATAAAGAACTCCAGAGAACATTTGTACGGGAAGCAGCAGTGCAGATAATCCCAGATAAGTCAGGCGCTGCAGGGGATTGTGTTTGGCCCCGGGTGCTTTTTCCACGGGGTGGGGTTTTCCCTGGAAAATACCAAAGGAGTAGTACATCACAACGGAAAATAATTTTTTGGTGGTGGGTATATACTGTTTCCACTCCCCTGTGGTGAAAAGCCAGAAGATAAAAAAAGCAAACAATACCAGCCAGGACAGACCAATGAAGTTATGAACATTCACAGCCTTTTGGAAACCCAGCAGGGAAAAGGTGCCATGGATTTCCAGCCCGGTGATAATTAGCGCCATGATCATCAATGCCTGGAGCCAGTGCCAGAATCTTTCAAAACGGGTATAAAGGTATATTTTAATAATTTTTTTATTATTCATGGTTGCTTCTCCTTCCATTCCGGGTAAAAAATCGGCCCAGCCCATGAAGTCCCACACCCCCCAGGGAACCCAGGACGATCAACCAGCCAAGGGAGTCAACTGCTGCTGATTTATCCCTGCCCGGCATGTAAAATCCCGTAAGTGTGGCAAGTCGGCTATCATTCCTGTCGTGGCACTGGCTGCAGGAAAGGGCCTTGTTTTTTGGGGCCACCATGTGGGTAATGGGAAATGCATATGTGGTTTTTACAAAATCAAATTCACCGGAAAAGGGTAGACCCAGGGATTTATTTCCAAGGGTTAAGGCCTCGTCCCAGTTAAATGTTGTCCAGTATCCTTTTTCCCCGGACAGAAGCGGGGCTAACAGGGTCTTGTTCACCTTGTCATAGGGCTGGTTGCCCCGGTGGATCTTAAAGGGAAATATGCGGGAGTCCGAATCTTTGGAGTCTCCCACTGGTTGACTGACTTTGACCACCGTGGAAGGATCAATGATATCCTCTGCCGTGGTACTGGTCTGAGTGCCATTGGACCAGAAATATTCAGGAACAACATTTTTTTCCCAGGTCATCTCTCCTTTAATGGATTTATAGATGTCTTTACCCAGATCACCTTTGGTGTGGTAGGGTTTCCCCTCCTTGAGATCTCCAGCTTTGGACCAGTCCCAGCTCATTTTGGTGGGGTTGACCCTGGCATACTCTGGAATATGGCAGGCCTGGCAGGAGACTTTATCTGTGTGGTCATTCATTTTGGAATCGTTTTTGTGGGGGGCATCGCTGTGGCAGGAGACACAGGTGATTTTAGGGGCCAGATCATCTTCCAGGAGACTCTTGCTGCTTTCCACGGCGGGATTGGTGTACACCCGACCGGCGATGTTATGGTTGGTGGTGGTGTGACACCGGGTACAGGTGAAGTTTTCTCCATCTGTGCCCATGTGAACGTCCAGCATTTTGTTGGGCTTCATCAATGAGGTGTCCAGATCACCGTGCTTTACGCCATCTCCGCCACCTCCTTTGAAATGGCATTCGCCGCAATTATTTCGACCGGGAAGACCAATTTTGCCCACCACAGTTGTAACCTCTGCCTGGATCTCCTGCATGATCTCCTTACTTTCCGGGTCCTCATCCTGGGAAAAGGCCTGGATATCGGTGAAGGCCTCTTTGTAATTAAATTTTTCCATGCCGTGGCATTTCAGACAGTTGACACCTTCATCCACTCCGTTCCAGCCAGCATGGCATTTCAGGCACGACTTGTCTTCCATGGCATTGGCAGAAATACAGAAATTATTCACTGAATAGCCTGCTTTTCCATACTTCATATCTTTTTTATTCCCCGATGCCAGCCAGGTCCAGTGGATGGTTTTATGAAA
The DNA here is from genome assembly GCA_045046665.1 of Desulfobacterium sp. Classification (GTDB taxonomy): domain Bacteria; phylum Desulfobacterota; class Desulfobacteria; order Desulfobacterales; family Desulfobacteraceae; genus Desulfocicer. Next base: position 3,786 of record JASFYZ010000083.1, on the reverse strand, counting down.
CTGGGCCGATGCTTCGGAATGGCAGGAAAGACATGCCTGGGTCACTTCTTCACCGGACATGAACGGTTTTTGTAAAACCTCGTGTTTTGTGTGGTCCGTGGTGATCCATCGTTTTTCCCGCTTGACTGCCTGCTTTGCCATTTTTCGTCCAGGTGCCTCATCCCCCCCTGGATTTGTGGCTGCCAGGGCGATCCATGATGAACCGACCAGTAAAAAAACAGCCAGCATGGCCGTTAACAACCCTGGAATGCGTTCTTTTGTCATTCAGACCTCCGATTTTAAGTTAAAGAGATTCCATGTGTGGGATTAAAAAAGCATGGGGACTTAAGACCCCATGCTTTTAAATGCGATTTTATTTGCAGGTGGCTGGGGATGGAGAATCCGCAGCATACCCGTAAAGATATGAGTAAATATCAAGCATTTCTTCGTCACTCATGGCCGCCCATTCCGGGGCACACTTGAAGTCGGCAAACTCTTTGGTTTCAAAAATTCGTTGCCACTGGCCCATGGTTTTGTCACTGGGGCTGATGGGGGGCTTTTTTTCACTCATTTCTCCCCTTTCAGAACACGCCTTATAAACCTTTCTATAAGTATATTTGCCTTTTCTTTTATTTCCACCAGGGCCTTCATCGGCAAAACAGACCGCAGTGGAAACCATTACAAACGAAAGCATCAGCATTGAAACAACTATTTTTTTAAACATTTTTTTCCCTTATTCCTTAATTTATTCCAGGGCACACCCCGTGTGTGCCCCATTATTTTATTAATCCCAATAGACAATCTGATCATGTTCCAGAATGTCATTGACCAGGGTCTGCCAATCGAGATTCTCATCATAAAGTTCCACCACCGAAACCACCGTGTCTTTGGAAATTTCCTCGAACAGCTCCCGCATGTTTTTATCGGGAGGGGATTTCAGAATATGTAGAACTTTCATGATGATCTCCCGGTTAGAAACGCATGGTTGCCGAAGCGTAGACGTCCCATACCTCATCCACGATGGGGAAAAGACCGTCAAAGGAGTTGGCCTGGGAAATCTTTTTGGGTTCGCCCAGGGGATTGCCACTGCCTGTGTACTCATAATCGTAGAAGCGACCGCCCAGTTTCACGAAAAAATTTTTACCGAAAACGGGTTGGATATAATAGCCTTCATACACACTTCCCCGGGTGGCCAGCTTGCTTCCCACAAGGGAATCCTCGGCACCGGTGAAGTTAAACCAGTATTGGGAACCCCAGTTGTACTCAAGTCCCAGTCTGCCATCAAAGGGCATGGGAAAGAGAGCTCCTGCATAAATGCTGTACCCGTCGTGGGATTGAAGATCGCCGTTGGAGCTGAGCAGTCCCATTCCCATCATTTCATAAAAGGGGTTTGCAGAAATTCTGGAAGGATCGGTGTGACTCCAGGAGGCAGCCAGAAACAGATCAATATCCTTTTCGGCTTCTTCGTAAAGATTTTTTCTTAACAAAATGGATGCCGCATCCCAGTCACCGATTTCGGTGGAGGGCTCCATCCTGGAGATATATCCCCCACTGTTCTGGGCAAAATAGTACTCATTGGTTCCATCACCGTCTTGATCGGATTTACTGACAACAAAGGGCATGACCGTAAGGCCGGTGAACCCGTCGGTGATATCCCAGGCATGGGCATAGTTAAACACGGCACTGAAAGAGTCATTATCAAACAAGGTGGCAATTACCCCAAACATGTGGACATCGTCCACAGCGGATTGACTTTCCTGGATGGAATAAGAGTTTCCCCAATCTCCTTCAAATCCCACGCCATAACAGAACTTAAAGGTAGCACCGGGGATTTCCAGGGCATCTTCCAACCCAAAGCTTAAAGATGCGCCATCAAATTGCCAGTTGATGATGGTGGAAAGGGGAGATCCGCCCACCATGCCATATTCGCCATATTCCAGGGGGGGGCCGTTAGTGGAGGGACGACGTCCCAGGGAAAAACTCACCGGGATATCATTTACATCCTGTCGGTACATGAAATAGGCCCGCTCCATACGGATGGTGTCCCCATGGGGCAGGGACGAGGTGTTACCATCCATGGTCACATCCCCAAGACTTCCCTGATTCCATTTTACACCAGAAGAGTCTCCCCACACCTTGTATGCGGCAAGTCGACCGGCAAAGCTCAGGTTTGAATTGACCTTGGCTCCCATATTTAGATAAAATTTATTGGTATAGATGATGTCATTGTCCACATCATTTTCATCCAGGGGAGGAATCATGCCTGCCATGGCCATATTTTGCATGCCCTGCTGGATCTGATTTAACGTGGCTCCGTTAAATCCCCCGGAAGCTGCTGGAACAAAAAAACCGTTTACCAGGGAAGAGGGGGCCGACAGCATGCCGTCGTAATGGATGGACTCTGCCTTGGCTCTGAGTTCAATCCCCAGGGAAATTTTATCTGTGGCCGTATGGAGTTCAGCCTTGTCCAGCCGTTTTCCCAGGTACTGGACCTCGTCTTTTTCCTTTTTATCCTCTTTTTCCATGGCATCGATTTTTGATTTTAACGATTCCATGGTAAGGACTTTTGAAGGTACTACAGCAGAACTCCTTGCCACATGGACAACCGGATTTGGGGATAAATTTAATGACATCTTAAATTCCTCGGTTGATGCCATTAAGGGGTTGTCTGGTAACAACGGTGCAAGTCACCCGGACGGAACCAGGGAGGCTAGTAAACCATCTAATTTCGATTGGATAAAAAGTATTCAATATGTTGGTGCGATATATTCTTTAGCAGATGGGCTACTGAATATGACTAATGAAGATGTGCCACCCATAAAAGTAGTTTTAGATGAGAGTTCAGTTTTAGGGGCAGCAAGAGGTACTGGTAGTCAATCAATAGCGAATAGTTTAGCTAATTGGGAGGATATCGGGGCTGATCAATACTCAGAGTTGCAGGGTATTTACGATGAGATGAAAGAACTTAACTATAATATTACAGGTCTTGCAACAGGTATTGTTAGGTCGTTTGGTGACTTCTCTGGTGTTCCTGTTGGCGTAACCCTTGGCACAAACGATGGGTCTGTAAATGAAGCCTTTGGTAATTTTCCAAGCTGGATGATGGGTGGCACAGGAGACGATTTATTAGGTGGTTTATTGCTTAATACAGTTGGTGATGTTCTGGATAATATTTTTGGTGGAACAGAACACGTCTCCATGCAAGGTGCTGGGCTTGATATTGGTGCTGCTACAGTCCAAAGTATTCTTGATGGTGCTGATTTAACAGTACAGAAATGGACACAAACTCTTACATATACAGAGGGCGGTTGGTTTTCCGATTCTTCGGATACCTGGAACACTTATTATGAAGGTGTTGATTCTTCAATCACTGGTTTATTCACCAAGGTTGGTCAGAGTATAGGAGAGGGCCTACAATCATTAGACAAATATCTTGGAACAGCTATTGATTTCAGCCAGGTAGAAATTGATTTAGGCACTATAAACCTAATGGGTTTATAGGGCAGTGAGATCACAGAAAAGGTAAATGAGTTGGTCTCAAAGACTTATGACGAATTAACGGAACAACTGTTTGGCTCATTATACAGAAGTTATCAGCAAATTGGTGAAGGTTTTGCCGAGACAATGATAAGGCTTGTAGGCGAAAACTCTGTGATAATGGGTATGCTTGACAAGACAAATTCAGCATTTGACGGGACCACACAGGAGGCAATTGCTTTTAGCCAAGCCCTGATATCTATGAGTTCTGACTTTAAAACATTGTCAGAATCATTCTCCGCTTATTACAATAACTTTTTTACTGATATC
>JASFYZ010000082.1:0-12618 GCA_045046665.1 Desulfobacterium sp. | reverse complement strand
TTTTTTTTATAATGTAATATCAACATATTAAATGAGACATACAGGTAGTCTATTTTCGGGGAAGTCCCTTAACTGGAAATAAAAAGGAGAAATTTATGGAATTGGGTCTGAAAGGAAAAACTGTTATCGTAACCGGTGGTGCATCAAACATTGGTCGTGCCATTAGTCTGAGCTTTGCACAGGAAGGGGCCAATGTCATCGTCGCAGATTGGGACGATACCCAGGGGCAACGGGTGGCAGCCGAAATTGAAGCCATGGATGGTAAGGCCCTTGCCATCAAAACGGATGTGACAGACTGGGAACAGGTGCAAGCCATGGTGGCCGAATCTTTGGATAAATTCGGAAAAATAGATGTGCTGGTCAACAGTGTAGGTGGCAACCTTGATCAGTTTTTCATGCAGGAAACAAGGGAAAAATGGGAAAAAACCATAAACATGAACCTCTGGGGGGTCATCAACTGTGCAAGGGGCGTTCTGGATCACATGATTGAAAATAAATCAGGTGCCATCATTAGCGTGGGCTCCGATGCCGGACGTGTGGGTGAATTTAAGGAAGGCGTTTATTCCGCATCCAAAGCCGGTGTGATTGCCTTTTCCAAATCTTTGGCCAGAGAGCAGGGCCGCAATGGCATACGATTTAATGTGGTGTGCCCCGGTTTAACCCCACCGGATGCGGAAAAAATCGGAGAAAAGAGCCACTGGCAGGCACAATTGGATACCTTCAGCCCGGAAGTGATTGCAAAGGTAAGTAAAGCGTATCCCCTTCGTAAGGTGGGGAAACCCGAAGATACTGCCAATGCAGTGGTTTTTATCGCATCGGATCGCGCAGGACATATCACCGGGCAGACCCTCAGTGTCAGTGGCGGTTACACCATGATATAAGGGATTCAGCAATTTTTGATTTACCGTTTAATCGAGTTAAAACATAGAAAAATATATCTAAAATTCAAAAACGGTAAATCAATTAAGATCTGAATCTCTAAAAGAGTGGCGGTGATGTGATCATACCTTCGAATTACAGTGGCTTGCCGACTTCCTTAAATATTTTTATAAGGCACTGTATGCATCAATACCGCTACCCATATTGATGAAATATTTTTTACGGTTCGTTAATCCCCATCGTGTATAAGGAGAAAAAAATGGAAATGAGAGGCAGCAACCTGGTATTGGTTATTATAGCTGTAATTGCCATCGCTCTGATGTTTGTTCCGGTTGCTATTCCAAATAATACTTTCCCCAACCGTTGTCCAAATATTATAATGTGGAGTACTCCCTTCTCGTTAATAGCATTTGGGATTGGCATGTATTTTTGCTTTAAAAAGTAAAATAAAAGGAGAGTAAATATGAATTTCGCAATATGTATGACGGTTTTTTTGCTTGCCAATCTTTTTTTGGGTTACGTTTCTCATAAAAGGGGATTTGCAAACAGTGAAGATTATTACATGGCAGGGAAGAGTGTGGGTTTGACATTGCAGAGTTTAAGCACGTTTGCCACCATTTCAAGCTCATTTACAATGATGGGGGCCATCGGATATGTGTATGGTCATGGACTGGCTTTTGTCTGGCTGGGGTGGGTCTGGTCAAGTATATACGTTTTGTGGTGGGTTTTCTATGCCCCCAGGGTCTGGTTCTTCAGCCGTCAGGTGCCCATCCAAACCATTGGAGATCTGGCCCAGGATTATTTTCAATTTTCCAATGTGCAGGTTTATGTCGTGGGCCTGATTTCCGTATTGGCTCAGATAGGTTACATTGTCGCTCAGCTAATGGCTGTGGGATTATTGTTTAATGTTCTTTCCGGGATGTCCGTTACTGCGGGTGTTCTCATCGGCCTGGTGATTGTTGTCGTTTATACCTATATCGGTGGATTGAGAGCGGTGATCTGGACGGATGCATTGCAATGCGGCATATTTTTTGTTGTGGCCATTGGGGCATTTGTTCTGTTTATGCCATTGGCATTAAAGGCAGGATTTCCCGCAGTGCTCCTTGATATGCCGGAACGTATCACATTTCCCGGGGCCATCGGTACCTGGAAACCCATGTTTGCTGTTAGTTACGCATTTGCCTGGGGTATGTGTTTCATGGGACTGCCCATGTTTTTCAGCAGAACAATTATCCCCAAATCAGAAAGAGATTGCCGTAGGGGTGTGGGGATCGGTAATCTACTGACAAACATTGTCTGCTGGTTTTTCATGCCGCTTCTGGGGTTGATGCTTTTTGTGCTTTACCCGGCACTGAATGTGAAGTTGGATATGGTACCGGCAACCGCCATATTCAACACATTCCCGGTTTTAGGCGTTATGTATGGAGTTGCCGTTGCCGCAGCCAGCCTCAGTACTTCAAACTCCGCACTCATCGCCACAAGCAATGTGTTCTATAAGGATTTTTATGCACGCTTCAGAAAGGGAAAAATAACCCCCGAAGAAGAAGTAAAATTCAGCAGACTATTTGTATTAATTGTGGGAGGCATTTGTGCCCTTGCCGCTGCTGTGCAACCCGACTCCATTGTGATGCTGGTGGGGATATCCGCATTCCTGGCCGGTATACTCTTCTGGTGTTTTATTGCCCCTCCCTGTTTTCCATGGTTGGCATGGATTACCCCCGCCGCATCAGTGATCTCTGCCATTGTCGGTTCCTTTTTTGCTGGGCTGTTTGTCATTGGCAAAGTGCCTGCGCCTTTGGGATTGCACGGTGCAGTGGTTGGATGGTTAATCACAATGATTCTCCTGGTTGTTATTAGTCCGCTTACAAAGAAGACATCCGTAGAATCACAAGAAAGATATCATTCACAGTATCTCCCACAATACTTCAATGATGTTTCAAGTAAAAGACAAGTTCACCAGGAAGCAGAAATCTCTTGATTCTGTAAGAACAAAAAATACACAGGTGCTCCTTGAACAATTGGACAGACGTCCGGTTCAGAGTCAGTCATAACTCTGGGCATTTGAATAAATTCATAGACAAACGGGGTCAGGCCTGTGTTGTTGTAATTTTATTGAAAAGGCATGTTTAAATAGAAATTCAAAAAAATATCAATAACACAGGCCGAAACCTTCTTTCGTAATGATGTCGCGGAATGAACAGACCTGATCAATGAATTAACTCTATTAGAGTGAATGCCGTATGTCCGGGTATTATTAAAACCCCGCTGAACCAAGATGTCCTTGCTGACCCTGAAATCCATGCGGCACGATGCGCTGTTATACCCATGAACCGAATTGGTAAGGCCTCTGAAGTTGCCAAGGTGGTGGCGTTTATTGCCTCGAAAGAAGCCGCCTATATAACGGGTCAGGCTATCACCGTTGATGGTGGCCTTTTAGGAAGCATTCAATCCCAGATAAAAGGTCGTCCGGGTAAAGCATAAAGTTGTCTTAAAGGTATAAAGGGAAAAAATCATGGCAGATGTACTTGAAAATTTAAAAATATTGGATTTTACAACCTTGCTGGCAGGTCCTTTTGCCACCATGTATCTTGCCGATATGGGTGCTCATGTACTGCGAATTATATCCGGTTCCCGACCTGACTTCATACGTTCAGCCCCCCCTTTTATTCCAGATACGGATATTTTTGCCGCTGATGCGCAATTGAATCGAAACAAACAATGTATTTGTCTTAACCTCAAAGACGACAGAGCTATGGACATTATCCACCGTCTTGTTGAAGAGTACGATATTATCATTGAATCGTTCCGCCCCGGTGTGATGTCAAGACTGAAAATGGATTATGACAGAATGAAAAAGATAAATCCGGCAATTATTTATTGTTCATTGTCAGGATATGGGCAGACCGGTCCCCTGAAATACCGTGCCGGACATGACATAAATTTTGTTGCACGATCGGGTATCGCATCCTATTCAGGCAAAAAGACAATCGGTCCCTGCCTCGGGGGGGTGCAGAACGATCTGGCCGCTGGATCAATGAATGCAGTTATTGGTATTATGACTGCTGTAATTTACCGAAATACCACAGGAAAAGGACAGTATATCGATATATCCATTACCGATGGAATGATGGCTTTTACCGCCTTGTACGGTACCACTAATCTGGTGGATGGAAAGGATCCAGAGCTGGAAGGTGGTATGAGTTATGGTGGCTCACTTTACGACTACTACAAAACAAAGGATGGTAAATATATCAGTATCGCCAGCATTGAACCTAAATTTTTCTCAAATTTTTGTAAGGTTATCAATCGACCGGACCTGATTCCGGGGGGAATTGAACCGGATGAAATTCATCGGGTAAAAAAAGAAATTCAAGATATTTTTTTAAAAAAGAATAGAGATGAATGGATGATACTCTTTGATTCGACAGACGCCTGTGTGGAGCCGGTTCTGACTCTTTCCGAGGCATTAACAAGCCTCCAGGCAACGGAGCGTGAAATGGTTGTGGAGCTTTCGTTGGCCCAAGGAGGGACAGTGCGACAAGTGGCCCATCCCATTAAATTTTCCCAATTAAAACCAGTATATAAAAAGCCCCATTTTGCGATTCAGTCGGGAATCCATACCAGGGAGGTGTGCAGATCTATAGGGTATTCTGAAGAGCAAATTGAAACCTTTGAAAAAACAGGCCTTTTTTCTTAAATTCCATGATTTTTTTGATCAAACATTGGCGATGATAAGGATAAGTATGAGTTATAATTGCATAAAATATAAAAAAGTAGACAATGTCGCCTGGATTACCCTCAATCGGCCGGAAAAAATGAATGCACTGAATCTGGAAATGATTAAAGAATGGCGGTGTGCCCTGATTGATTCCAGCCAGGACAAGGCTGTGGGGGTGGTGGTGGTAACTGGTGCAGGTCGTGCCTATTGTTCCGGTCTGGATCTGATGGCGGTGAAGGGAGATGCTATGTCAAATGGTTCGGTCCCTGCCCGGTATGATGAGCTGGGCCATGCGCTTATTGATACTATGCAGAATATTCCTAAAGTGGTCATTTCAATGGTGAATGGTGTCTGTATCACCGGTGGACTGGAGGTTGCGCTTGCCTCGGATTTAATTGTTGCCTCGGAGGATGCCATGTTTCGAGACTCCCATGCCTTTTGGGGCATGCGCCCAAGTTGGGGCATGAGTCAGAGACTCCCAAGAGCAGTGGGGTTGATGCGGGCACGGGAACTATCTCTTACGGCAAGATTTTTTTCAGCAGGGGAGGCCTGGCAGATGGGGCTTGTGAATCGGGTGGTTCCAGCGGACAGGCTTAGAGAGGAAACCCTCTCTCTGGCCGGAACAATACTTAATAACAGCCTGGAAAGTGTTGCTGCCATTAAGCATCTTTATAAACGTGGATTTGACAAAACGTTGCAAGAAGGATTGAAGATGGAAAAAGAAACCCGATTTATTATAAGTGATACTCAAAAAAGATTGGAAAATTTTTATAGTTCCTTCCCATCCACTGGTGCTTAAATGCGATGATCCGTTTTGTTTATGGGATTGGAGTTGCATTATGGATGTTCACTGGATTGATTGAACGTCGATTTTCAATGTGATACGATCAGAAAAGGTTTAAAAAAATAAGGGATTAATCATAAGTAATATTATGTGGCATAGCCGCTCCGGCCTGGTGCATGGATAAAAGCAGTTGATTGTAAAAGCAGGCCATTGCAATGATTATCCCGCAAATAACTTTTCTGAATAGGGAAAAATATTTTTTATGACAAAATCGCAGAAAAAGGAAATGCTCCTTAAAGTTGCCTCAAAGATGTTTGCCGAAAAAGGATTCGCCGGTACCTCCATTGCAAAAATGGCCAAAGCTGCCGGGGTCAGGGAAACCATTATCTATGAATTGTTTTCCGGAAAAGAGGATTTGCTTTTTAATATTCCCGTTGAAAAAACGGTTACTTTGATTGAAAGTTTGACCGAACATCTGGAAGGAATAACAGGCGCAGAAAATAAATTGAGAAAGATGATATGGCACTATTTAAATTTTCAGGAAAATAACAGGGAATATGCCACCATCATTCTGTTTGAATTGCGACCCAACCGGCGATTCTATGGCACGAAATCCTATGATTCATTTAAAGACTACAACAAGATAGTTATGGATATTCTTAAGGAGGGAGCGGATGAGGGTGTTTTTCATGGGAAAATATGTCTGCCCTTGTTCAGAAATCTTATTTTCGGCGCATTGGAGCATGTCATACTCAGCTGGATTTTGTTTGATAAAAACAAAACCCCGGTGGAACATGCAAAAGAGCTGTGTGACCTTTTGTTTGCAGTTGCAAAACCAGAGCAGTTAGATGAGGGAGAAAGTAAAGATCAGAAGGAAGAATGGGCACTTGATAAGCGAGATAGTATTTTGAAAGTAGCCATGTCCCTTTTTGCTGAAAAAGGCTTTGCTAAAACAAGGATTTCAGATATTGCCAATGCTCTTAACATAGGCGAAGCCTCCATTTACGAATATTTCAAGAACAAAGAAGATATATTATTCAGTATTCCCATGGAGAAGACTGGAGAACTGTTAACTGCGGTTACAGAGCGGTTTAAAGAGAACCGAAAAGCTGAAATGGAATTGAGAGATTTTGTCAGGGAATATCTGTTTTTTCTTCAAAAGAACAAAATATACACGGCAATTCTCCTTTTTGAACTCAGATCAAATCGACGGTTTTACAAGGCAAATGCATATCAAAAAGTCAAGGAGTTCAATGACATTCTTATGGGGATTTTAAAAAGGGGGCAAGCGGACGACAGTTTTGGAAAAGAGGTGAACATTCATTTGGTCAGTCACATGATATTCGGGTCCATTGATCATCTGGCACTAACATGGGTATTATTTGGGAAACCGTCCAGTTTGCTGGAATACTCAGACGCTCTGACATGGTTGTTTTTAAAAGCTCTCAATGATCGGTGAATAATTTAATAAAGGAACTCAAAAGATAAATCAGACATAAAGGAGAAATGATGAATTTTAAATTACAAAAAGAACATGAAATGTTGCGTAAGGCTGTCCGGGACTATGCCAGAAAAGAACTTGCTCCCACGGCACTTGAGAGAGATGAAGCTGGACTTTTTGACCGTAAAATTCAGTTTGATCGATTGGCGGAACTGGATTTGCCGGGTATCATTTTTCCGGAGGAGTGCGGCGGAGCGGAAGCAGATTACCAAAGCTATGTAATTGCCATTGAAGAACTCTCCCGGGTATGTGCGTCCACAGGGGTGGTGCTTGCTGCCCATGTTTCCCTTGGCAGTAATCCCATCTATCTTTTTGGGACAGAGGAACAAAAAAAGACATTCTTGACCCCCATGGCAGAGGGAGCTAAGCTCGGATGTCTGGGACTCACTGAAGCAGATGCCGGTTCGGATATTGGTGCCACTCGGGCCACGGCTGCTCTGGATGAAGAGGAATGGGTATTGAACGGATGTAAAAATTTTATCACCAATGGAGGGGATGCGGATGTAACTGTGGCGCTGTTCAGAACCGATGAAAACACCGCAGGAAAAGATCAGGGACTCAGCGCCTTTATTATAGAAAAAGGAACACCCGGATTTTCAATGGGAAAAACCGAAGACGAAATGGGGCTTCGTTCTTCAATCACCCGGGAGCTGATTTTTTCCGATTGCCGGATTCCAGAAAAAAATCTGTTGGGGAAAGTGGGAGAGGGCTTTAAAATTGCCATGAATACCTTGGACGGTGCACGGGTCGGTATTGCCGCACAAGCTGTGGGTATTGCCCAGGGTGCCTATGAAGAATCCTTAAACTATGCGGGGAAAAGATATCAATTTGGGAAACCTATTTCTCAATTTCAAGACATTCAATTCAAACTTGTGAACATGGCCACCCAGATTGAAGCCGCCAGATTTATGGTTTACAAGGCAGCCTGGTGTGCGGACAATGGCCTTCCTTATTCAAAAGAGGCTTCCATGGCCAAATTAATGGCTTCGGATGTGGCCATGTGGGTGACAACAGAGGCGGTCCAGGTGCATGGCGGCAATGGATATGCCAAGGACTATCCCACCGAAAGAATGATGCGTGATGCTAAAATGACACAACTCTATGCGGGCACCAATGAAATTCAACGGGTGGCCATCGGGTCCCATATCATAAAATAGTATACATTCAGAAGTGCCGGAAATGGAAAACGATGGGGTGATAAAGTCCGGCAATATTGTTTGTGATCAACTGGCCCGTTGATGGTGATGACAGGACAGATCTGAAAGTTGAAAGTTCAATTGAAAAATGCGTCGAAAATACACGGGGCGTAAGGGAGATGGTCAATGAAGATTCAGAAGATATTTGTCGTTGGTTCCGGTTTGATGGGAAGTGGTATCGCCCAGGTTTTTGCCCAGGCAGGTATGAGCGTGATCCTCAATGATGAAAGTCATGAAGCGCTACAGAAAGCGAAAGAAAGTATTGCCTGGTCTGTGGGAAAACTCGTGGAGAAAGGGAGACTCAAAGAGACAACATCGTCCATTCTGGAACGTATTGTGTATTCCGATGAGCTGGATAAAGCTGAATCCGCAGACCTGGCCATCGAGGCAGTTTTTGAAAAAATGGATATTAAACAGGGCATTTTTCAGCGTCTTGATAAAATCTGTAAACTGGAAACCTATCTGGCAAGCAACACCTCTACGATTCCCATTACCGAACTTGCAGCAGTAACCGGTCGTCCAGAAAAGGTGGTTGGTCTTCATTTTTTCAGCCCGGTGCCCATGATGCGTGCGGTGGAAGTGGTAAGAGGGGTGGCGACATCAGAAGAGACCATGTTGATGGGGGTGGCGGCCATTCAGAAATTGGGAAAGGAACCCATTCGTGTTGAAAGTGATATGGCGGGGTTTCTCCTCAACCGAATTAACCTTGTAAGCTATGTGGAGGCCGTTAATCTTCTTGAACGGGGAATTGCCACGGCAGATGATATTGACAAAGGGATACGACTGGCCTTCGGACGCTCCATGGGGCCTTTTGAAACCGGGGATATGGTGGGGCTGGATGTCTCGTATAACGCTTTGAATTCAATTTACCAGGAAAGCCGCGATGATCGTTATTACCCCCCCCAGCTTTTGAGACGTAAAGTCAGGGCTGGGCAACTGGGCCGGAAAAGTGGAAAAGGATGGTATACCTACGATAAGGACGGCAAGCGCGTATAATACATCTCAATTACCTCAGACATGCATGATATGAGATTAGCAAGTATAATAATCAAGGATGAATAAAAATGGGAAAAGTTGCTATTATCGGTGTTGGACAAAGCCAATTTGTTCGAAAATACCCGGGATCCATTCGTGAAATGGTCTTTGATGGATTTAAAGAAGCGGTTACTGATGCCGGGATTACCGTTAAGGATATTGACGCTTCGGTGATCTGTTCCGCACCGGAGTATGACAAACAACGATCGCCATCCGGCGTCATTGCGGAATACCTGGGGTTGACCCCTCAACCCACGTTTTATGTGGAGACTTTATGCTCATCCAGCAGCACTGGTTTGAAACTTGCCTATGCAATGGTCGAGGCCGGTCTTCACGACATGGTGGCGGTCATCGGGTTCCAGAAAATGTCGGAGATCTCTTCGGCAGAATCCCAGGAGCGCATGGGACGTGGCGGTGATATCCAATGGGAGAGTCCCTTTGGCACTATGATGCCTGCCTATTATGCCATGTACGCCCAGGCCCACATGGACACATACGGAACCCAGCTGGAAGATCTGGCTGCCATTCGTGTCAAAGCTGCCACCTATGGTCAGCTCAACGACCGGGCGGTATACCGAAAAAATATTACCCATGATATGTTTGCTAAGTCGGACAATATGATGTCCAATCCGGTATCCAGCCCCCTGCGTGTGGGCGATTGTTGCGCCAATGCTGACGGGACTTCCTGTATTATTGTGGCCAATGCAGAAAAAGCAAAACAGTTCAGCCAAAAACCAATCTGGATTTTAGGTGTTGGTGCGGCCAGTGCCAGTGTCAACCTTGCAGGACGGGATCTTTTTACCGGTTTGCGGGTTACCGAGCAGGCGGCGGTACAGGCATACGCCATGGCCGGTGTGGGCCCCAAAGACATCGATATTGCCGAGGTTCATGATTGTTTTACCATTGCCGAATTAATGGCCTATGAAAATCTGGGTTTTGCAGAACCCGGCAAAGGCATTGAATTGATCCGTAATAAAGAGACTTACAAAGAGGGACGTATTCCGGTGAATGTAGACGGCGGTCTTCTCTCCAAGGGACATCCCATTGGTGCCACTGGAGGCAGCCAGGTAAGAACCATTGTGCTGCAATTGCGAGGGGAGGCCGGTGATATGCAGGTTGAGAATCCTGAAATCGGGCTGGTGCATAACATCGGCGGTGTGGGCATATATGGTAATGTAACCATTCTAAGTAATCAATGAGCTGAGGAAAAACATGGGAACAAGTAATCCAAAGAGAGAAGAGGATCTTCGCTTCTGCAAATTCGGCACGGTCAGCTTTACGAAAATAACCAAAGTAAATACCTTTATTGATTACCTGGAGAATGGCAAAGTGATGGCCACCCGGTGCAAAGGGTGTGATGAAATTTTTTTTCCTCCCCGGGCGGATTGTTGTCATTGTCTTTCCAGTGATATGCAGTGGGATGAGATTACCGGAAACGGCACATTAATATCCTATAGCCAACTGAAATTTGCACCCATTGGCTTTGATGCAGATCTTCCCTATACCATTGCGTTGCTGGACTATGGGGAATTTAACGTTTTTGGCAGAATCGCTGCCGACGTTCCAGCGTCGGAATTAAAAATAGGGATGCCCATGAAAGTCATTTCCAATGTACTTTCCAACGGGCAGTTGAATTATGTTTTTCAAAAAGCCGGATAAATATGATGAGATCAAGCCCCAGGTCCAAGAGGTTGGGGCTATTTTTTTCGAGTGTACCCTTTTTGTATTATTCTCTGCATTTGTAATCATGGAAAGGGGGCTGGGGGCTGAGGATTGGCCTATATTTTCCATTCCGATCATCCCCGATCATCTAAAAAGGGTACACTCTATTGATCTATTCTTTTCAAGGTTTCACGCAGTCTTCGGCGAGCACGCACCAGCAGTGACTCCACGGCACCCACAGACACATCCATAACCTGGGAAATTTTTTTATAGGACAATTGCTCTGTGTGACGCAATAAAAGGGCGGTACGCTGATTTACGGGCAGGATTTCAATGGCCTTTTCCAGATCATCAATAACAATGGCGCTTTCAAGCATGTCAAGGGGGGTATCTTTTTCGGCGGTGTCAGGAAGTTTATCCATCAACTCGGGCCGCTTTTTGCGGTGGTGGTCAATGCAGATATTTTTAATAATTTTTAATAAATAGGTGCGCAAAGAAGCCTCCGGACGATAACGTCCCGATGTCCGATATAGCCTTAAAAAGGTTTCCTGGGACGCATCCTCCGCCTCCTGGGGGTCTTTGAGAAGCCGTCTGGCAAATCCGTAAACAGCATCCTGGTGGCGTTTCAACAACTCTGCAAACGCCCTTTCATCGCCCTGGGAGACCAGGGTTACCAGTTCCGCATCACTGACTTGGGAAGTTCCCGACCCAAAAATCATCTATGCCGACCTTTATCCTCGGATTTTATATGTTGCTCAAGGAGATAAAAAAATTGCGCCCCTTTTTCCTCACCCAGAAGCTGTCTAAGTGCCAGCACATGGGCCTCAAAAATTTCACTTTTGAATTTTCCAAGGCGGTCTGTGTCTTCAAACAAAAAATGCAACTCTTCCGGTGCCACCGGACCTTTCTGGCTGAGCAGACGTAAAATATCGCCCCGGGCATCTTTCAGATCCTCGTGAACATGGTCCACGGTGGATTGGAATTGCCGAATGTTGTCCAATACGGTTTGCGATTGGGTTTTTGGTAACTCAAGTTGTTTGACAATGATGGTAAATTCGCGCATAAAACGTACTTTTACAGGGATGGAATTCCGTTGCAGCATGACCAGGCCTGCGATTACAAATCCAAGGTTCAGTGCCACAGAAAAAAAAATCAACAATCGTTTATAAGTCAATTTCATAGAAATATTCCCGTGCTGGCATAGAGGCTATGATAGATTGTCTGGCTGTCACCATTCAGGTCGGACAGACTGGTACCCATCACCGCACCGAAGAGCAGACCTGCCAGGGCTGCACCACAAACGGCACCGCGCATGATAAAATTGAGCTGCCGCCACCACTGAACCAGGTTCGGTCGCTCCAGGCCACTGCGAAAGGCCCGTAGTGTTTTACGTGAAAATCCGGCAGGAGCTGCTATTGCCGGTAATTCATTTAAAACAACTGCCATTTGCCGCTGATCCCGGGCTGCCCGTCTGCATGCTGGGCATCTTTGCAGATGCGTCTCAATCCCATGGGCTTGCCGGACCGGCAGTTCACCGTCCACCCAGACTGTCAGCAGTTTTATGATTTCATTACACGCCATGGCTTCCTCCAAATTAGGTTGATGCGGCCATCATCCACCAATGAATGATGCCGACATCTTGGGTATCTATAACATGAAACGGATCACAAGGGCTTTTCCTGCGAAAATTTTAACAACCCGCAGAACAGCCTGCCACAACGAAAATTTAAAGTCTAACAATATCAATATCTTGCACGGAGTTTCATATAAAAAACCCGCCAGATCAGGTCATACAACTGGCCCATATCAATATCTATGTAGAGACCAAGCAACGGTTCATCAG
>JASFYZ010000081.1:0-11820 GCA_045046665.1 Desulfobacterium sp. | reverse complement strand
CAAATCAGTAGGTTATAAAAAGTCCGCCCAAAGGGCGCTAAGTTCTTGTTCTAATATAGAAAACCTGGCCCCCCTCGGGAGGCAAGGTGATTTTATCCCATATATGACTCTGTTGATTTAGTACTGACAATCACACCTTGCTGTGGGAAAATTTTTAAAAATAGACTTAATCAACAGAGTCATATATAAGGGGTTATTCTAAAATCGGCCCCTCAGAGGTCGGTTTCTTTATTCAAAACACGCTTGTTTCAGGAATAGTGTCTTAGAAACCGTCACTTATTTTTTAATGACAAACCCTGAACAGTTGCCCTGCTTGCCGGCGTTTACTGCAAATCCTACTTTTGCACCCGGTACCTGGCGCGCCCCGGCTTCCCCTTTCACCTGCCAGAAGAGCTCACAGGCCTGGGCCAGTGCCTGGGCAGGAATCGCCTCTCCCATGGATGCACAGCCGCCGCTGGTGTTCACCGGGATTCTTCCGCCCAGGGATGTATCCCCGTTTCTTAATAGTTTTTCAGCTTCCCCTGGTTTACACAGTTGGATATCTTCATACCAGTTAAGCTCAAATGCAGAGTGAAGATCGTAGACTTCTGCGAAATCCAGGTCTTTCGGCCCGATCCCCGTCGCCTTATAGACATTGTCGGCGCAAAGTTCCCGCAATTTTTTTATGCCGGGAGTCCGCGTGTTGGAGGCAATGTCAAGCACGTCTCCGCCTTCACCGTAGAGGTAGGTTGCAATCCCTACACCTGCCAGATTTACTGGCTGGTTCGTGTACTTTTTTGCCGCTTTTTTGCTAGCCAGCACAAGGGCGGCAGCGCCGTCGCTGGTGGCACACACTTCAAGAAGCCGAAGCGGAAAGGACACCATGGGTGAGGCCAGGACTTCGTCTATGGTGTACTCCTTTTTGTATCGTGCCATCGGGTTCAGTGCTCCGAATTGGCTGTTCTTCACCTTTACCAGTGCCATATCATGTTCCGTGGTTCCATATTTGTGCATACGTTCAGTTGCCTGAAATGCAAAGCCTGTGGGATTTGTCAGTCCGGCAACCCGGAACCGCTGAAAATCCAGATCATCCGGGGCAAATTCACTGCCCTTGCTGGTTGCACCAAAAAAGCCTGAAGGGGAGATGCTGGCTGCAGAAACCAGCACGATATCGCAGAATCCGGAGTTAATGTAACTTTGGGCGGTTTTAAGTGCATAGCCGCCAGTCGCGCACGCATTGTAGACATTGATCACCGGCACTCCGGTATTGCCGACCCTGGCAGCCATTCTGCTGCCAGCCAGCATACCGTCTATTCCTGTCCATGGATCTGACCCACCGACCACCATGCCGACATCCTTCATTGTGACACCGGCATTTTTAAGAGCCTGCTCGGAAACGGTTGCGTTCAGCTCCGGCACACTTTTTGTTTCATATTTTCCCCAGGGAACCATTCCGACTCCCAGAATGACGACTTCTTCCATTTTCTTATCCTTTTTCACGTTATAGAATTTTTATTCAGCCATTGATTTGACTTATTAGGGACTTCATCATAATAAAACTACCCACTCTTGCATGCAGCACTCTGAAAAGTCGGTATGTAGCTCATTGATGTTGGGTATATTATTTTTCATGAACTCCCTTACGAGTGCATCAATTTTAAGCTGGCAACACAGAACCAGGGGGCAGTACCGACATTAAATCTTGATTCTATTCAATGGGTTTAAACTTATGCACCAGAACTTCCTTTCCCTGATCGTCCACATAAAGGACCTCAACAACAACTTCCATATCCATTCCGACTTTCAGGTTTTTTTCAAATCCTGCGGCAACCTGTGCTTTTATAAGAAGGCCTTCGGGCATGCCCACGGCAGCAATACCAAAGGGGACAAAGGGATCGGCCTTGCGATAGGGCGGCGGCGGCGGATAATAGTTGATGGCGAAGGTCTCCAGTTTGCCGACGCGGCTGAGCCGTACCTGATCAACGCTTCCCTCCTTGGAGCAGTCGGGGTTGCGGCAGGTACCCCCCGGCGGGAAGAATACATCCCCGCAGCTTGAACATTTGCTGGCAATAACCCTGGGCTCTTCCGGCGGCATGGTAAACCAACCATCTACAGCCGGTATTTTTCTGTTTTTTTTGTCACTCATCGTTCACCTCATCGTTATATTTTTTATATGAAACACCGTCCAAAAATTTGGAATCATTAGAGTTTCAATTTTCGTTGTGGCAGGTGATTCTGCCATGTAAGTTTATAACAAACTCCTGCCAACAAGCTGTAATGATTGGAGTTTCGATATTTGTTGTGGGCAGACCAGATCCCCAATACGGTCTGCCCGTGGCAGTTATAATGATACCGTTATGTCACCTGAGCCCGATTTCCTGAGCAATGTGACTGCAATGATAGTCCGTATCTCCGAAACTGATTTCCTGTGCTTTGGCGCGCCTGAAATAGAGCCCCACATCAAACTCCTGTGTAAATCCGACACCGCCATGGACCTGGTGTCCGGTTACACAGGTTCTGTAATACGCCTCATTGACCCATACTTTTGCCATTGACACATCTTTCCGGCTTCCTTGTCCGTTTGCTACCTTCCAAGCCGCCTGGTAGGTGATAAACTGGCTTGCATCGACATCCGTGAGCATGGCGGCAAGGTAGTGCTGAATGATCTGGAAACTACCGATTGGGCGATCAAATTGCTTTCGTTTTTTGGCATAATCGACACTCAGGTCAAGTACCCGTCTGGCCCCACCCAGCATCCTGGCACATTCTGAAAGTGCACCGTGGATCTGAAGTTTTTGTATCAGCGACCAGGACTCCCCAAACACCCCGATATGATTTTCAACAGGAACCTCTACATTGTTTAGTTCCACCCTGAACAGTTTATCCCCGGCAATGGTATCTTTCAGGGGAATGCACTCAACGCCATCCTGGCAAGGATCAATCAATACAAGGGAAATTGCTTCTTCAGGTGTTATTGACGGATCAATTCTCACCGGACACAGGATGTAATCGGCAATATGAGCATCCGGTACGAACATTTCCACTCCGTTGATAACCAAACTTTTTCCCATGGATTCGCCTGTTGTCTTGATAGCTTCTGCATTATCGGTCTGCATCGACTCATTCAATGCCAGGGTCATGATCATGTCGCCATCGGCAATTTTGGAAAGAAAGCGTTCTTTTTGATCATCCGAGCCTTCCCATAAAATGGCCAGGCCTGCCAGCGATGTCTGCAGGAAAGGACCGGGCAGGCAGGCACGCCCCATCTCTTCAAGAACGATGATCAAATCAAGGAAATCGCACTCCATTCCACCGTATTTCTCAGGCAGGAGCAGGCCAAGCCATCCAAGGTCGGCCATTTTTCTCCAGAGGTCATCGGTGATGCCCCTGTCATCTTTTTCCATCTCCCTGACAAAAGGATCCCTGGGACATTCTTTATCAAGAAATTCCCTGGCTGTTTTTTTGATCATTTGCTGGTCTTTTCTTAAGTCCAGGTCCATTTTCCCTCCTTATGATTTCAAGCTTCATTCTCGTAATTAAAACGGCATGATCGGGTGTTACCGTTATGCCCTGGGCAACCCAAGTCCTCGCCACGCAACAATATTTCTCTGTATTTCCGTAGTTCCGCCTGCCAGAGAATAAGCCGGCGTGTACAGATAACCGGATTGTTCCATACCATGTAAGAGGGCATACTGTGAGTCAGGACCCAGCTGTCCGTAGGGTCCTAAAATCTGAGTGCCCACCCGGCAAAGGCGTTTCATGAGGTCGGCGTAAAAGGCAAACAACATGGAAGCCTCCCAGGTTACGGGTTTACCCTTGGCGTCTTGATGAACAACACGATAGGCCAATAGTTTTGCCACCTCGATATCGGTTGCCAGCTTTGCCAGACGCTCATTTACCAGGTGTTCGTTCGTGCGGTTGCTCCCCTTGGCTCTTTCTTGGTTTACAAATCCAACAAGATCTTCAAGCCGCCGCTCCATGCTCCCGATCATCTTGACAGAACTGGATCGTTCATAATCCAGGGTTGCCATGGCATATCTAAACCCATCGTTCTTTTTTCCGATCAGGTTGTTCTTTGGTATCTTGACATTATCCAGAAAGACTTCATTGAACGTATGCCCCCCGGCTATATTGAGGAGTGGTCTCGGGGTTATGCCCGGCGTTTTTATGTCTGTATACAGGAGGCTGATGCCTTTGTGTTTACTTTGGGCATCTGGATCGGTCCGGACAAGGAGAAACATCCAGTCTGCATGGTGAGCTGCGCTGGTCCAGGTTTTCTGACCGTTGACAATGAAGTACTCCCCTTTTTCCACAGCACTTGTCCTGAGAGAAGCCAGATCCGATCCCGCATCCGGTTCACTGAAGCCCTGGGTCCAGAGAACGTTTCCATTTAATATCAACGGAAGATGCTCTTTTTTCTGTTCTTCAGTACCGAAATTGATCAGGGTTTCTCCTACAATGCTTGGACCATAAATATCCAACTGAGGCGCTTTCCAGTACCCTATTTCCCTGGCAAATATCACCCGTTTAGACAGCGGGGCATCCTCACCACCGTATTCTTTTGGCCAATGCATGGTCAGCCAGCCTTTTACCCGCATCTTCTCCGTAAAATTTCTGGCAAACGCCAAGGAGTCTTTTGTTTCTTTGGCTGGTTCCCCGACCCAGGGTATCCCAGGCCAGTCTTCCGGCAATTCCTTTTTCATAAAATCGCGTACTTCCTGCTGGAATGCCATATCCTCTTTATTAAATGTAAAATCCATTGTTTTTCCCGGTTGTTAATGGTTATTGCCTGACGTCTTACCCAGTAAGGTTTTCATGTTGATGAACGCCTTAATCAATCCAGATTTCCTGTGTTTGACGCTAATTTCCGGCATAACCGTTCTATAAACGCCGGGTCCTCATTTTTGATAGCATCGATAACCCGTTTGCGGTTGGCTATCTTGATAGTTGCATATGTTTCTAAATTAACCTCCCCCAATTGCCCGGCAAGTTCAACAGCCTCGGAAATCAGTGTGTCCTTTGGGCATAGCCTGTCAATATACCCCAGAGCTTTTGCCTCTTTCGGAGTGAACCTGTTACCGGTATAAGCCATATCCCGGAACGAAGATCCGGGAAGGATCTCGTTAAATATGGCTATCATGGAAGGGGTAAATGGAATATTAATCTTGACTTCCGGGATCAGGACATACCCAAAGTCATCCCGCATCAATCGATAATCCATATAGGCTGCACTAATGCATCCCATTGCTGCGGCATGCCCGTTTATGGCTGCCACCAGCGGCTTGGGAAAGGTAGTGAGCTTCAGACTCATTCCAATGATCGCGGAAAAAAATTCCATTAACAAATCCATGTCGCCTTTACAGGTGGTTTTGACCCATTCCAGGTCAAGCCCTGTGGAAAAATATTTTTCCTGGCTGCCGGTTATTACTACCCCGGTTACCTCAGCCTCGTTTGCCAGTGCATCCAGAGCATCAATAATTTCCCCGCAGAAACCGGTGGTGAAGCCATTTTCCTGTTCATGGTTCCAGGCCATTACGGCAACTGTATTATCCATTGTGATATCAAGGTTTGCCATTGCTGTTCCCTTTTACCCTTCAACTGGGGTTTTCCAGTGTTTTTCGTATGACTTTTTTGTCCATTTTACCCATGGCAGTAATGGGTAGGGAGTCCATGATCTTAATTTTTCTTGGGCATTTAAAATCCGCCAGTTTATCTGTGCAAAACGCAATGAGTTCGTCTGCGGTTACTGCCGCATCCTTGTTTAAAACAACACAGGCAACAATATCTTCACCGAGTTTCGGGTGAGGTATACCGACAACGGCGCACTGGAAAACACCAGGATGTTCATGCAGTACATTTTCCAGCTCCACGGGATAGACATTGAATCCGCCGCGGATGATCATGTCCTTTTTGCGGTCCGTATAAAAGAAATACCCATCGTCATCAACGTAGCCCATATCGCCTGTATACAGCCATCCGTCACGAACAGTCTCCTGGGTGGCTTTTAGATTGTTGTGATATCCCTTCATGACGTTGGGTCCCCTGAGGACAAACTCTCCGACCTGGTTGGGTAGCATGGTATTTCCGGATTCATCCACTATTCTCACATCCTGATCCGGCTGCCATGGGAGGCCCACAGATGCTGCTTTGGAGTAGTCATGCCCGTCCAAGGCCATGCAGGTTCCGCCGGGACCTCCTTCTGTTAAACCGAATAAGTTGTATGCCTTTACTTTCGGCCATTTTTTGAAAATTCTTCTTATAACTTCTTCGGGCATGGGCGAACCGCCGTAGACAATGGAGCGAATTGAGTCCACGTCAAACTCGTTAAATTTCGGATGATCCATGATAAAAATCAGCATGGACGGGGCCCCTGCATATTCCGTGGTTTTTTCCCGCTGGATGATTTCAAGGGTCTGGAGGACATCAAACATCGGTTCCAAAATCTGGGTTTTTCCATAATAGAGCCATTTCATCGTGACGGTGCTCAGGCCAGCTGATGTAAAAAACGGGAATGCCGTCTGGCAGATGAGGCTGGAATGAAACGAGCGATAAGCACCAAGACTGGTGCCTGCCATGCGTCCGTTTGCTACTTTATTTGCATGGGTCAGAACAACGCCTTTGGGAATTCCGGTGGTTCCCGACGTGTAAATGATATCGGCATCATCGTCAGGCGAAATGTCAACAGATGGGCAGGAATCGCTGGATTCCATGAGCCTGGTGAACGGGGTCGTCCAGTCAGGTGCGGCAGCTCCCGGTTTTTCCATGCAAATGGTCTGTTTCTTCTCCTTGGAATCTTTTTGCAGGGTTTCCAGAAGCGGAATAAAATCATGGCCGATGATGAAAAAAGTAGACCCTGAATCCGATACAATATGAGCGACTTCCCTGGCCACCAGCCGGATATTCACCGGAATAAACACGGCACCGATTTTGTGAACTGCAAGATACGTATAGTAGTTTTCCATGCAGTTTCCCTGCAAGAAGCCGACTCTCATTCCTTTTTTAAGCCCCAAACCGACAAGCCCGGCAGCTACGCGATCCGTTATATCATCAAGCTCTCTCCAGGTATGTTTCACCCACTCCCCCGTGGCGTATGATACGGCAATAACCGCATCCCTGTCAGAGAAATCACTGACATTTCTTCGTAACATGTCAGGAATGGTTTCAACGGTGTTCCACATTGTTCCTCCTCCGTTTTTCTTAAATCGACACCAGCGTCATTGGGTTGGATATCATGATCTCTTTCACGGGAATACGGCTGAAAACTTCTACACCCGTATCCGTTACCACCAGCATTTCCTCCAACTTGGTTCTACCGACCAGAGGATCGAATTCCATTGCTTCAACCGCCATGGTCATGCCTTTTTCAATGACCTGGGGATATTTTTTTGACCACAATCTATTGCAGATTGGGTACTCGTACAGCCATAATCCCAATCCGTGGGCCAGGTCGTCGCACCACATAAACCTGTCATGGGGCAGGCCTTTTTCCTGGGCAGTGGCCCACTTGTCCGCCAGTTCATCGGTGGTTACGCCGGGCTTGATGGCGTCAATAACCCCATACATCCTGTCATAGCTCCGTTTGTGAAGATCCAGCTGTGCCTGGGTCGGCTTGATGCTTGCCATATAATTCCTGTAATAGCAGGATGTGTAACCCAGGTAAGTTGCCCGAACGATATCAATGGTAACCATATCCCCCGGTTGGATGATTCTGTCCGTATTCATGCTGAGGCCACCGATTTGTCCCCCGGCACTGACAAGAACATCCCACACGTCTTCTGCTCCGTTACGCATCAAAGAGTTAAATCCCACAGCACGGATATCCCTTTCCCGCACACCCGGCTTGATGGCTTGAGACATGTCAAAGTGCGCTGCGTCGCATAATGACGCCACCATGTGAAAACAGTTGATTTCATCGACTGTCTTTACGGCTCTTGCTTCCAGCATGACCGGCATGACATTTACCAGTTGAAGGCCAGCGTCAACCAATGCCTGCCGTCCGGCTTCATCAATTTCATCAATCCCCAGGGGCTCGTTTTCCAGGCCCAGCTGAGTCAATTCCTGTTTGATGCTTGCCGCAAATTCCTTGGCATTATCGGCCACGGCTTCTCTACCTGCACTCTGGCTGGCCCACTGCAATGACATCTTCGTATTGCCAGGCTTCAGCCAGGGATTCGGCCACATATTTCCCATAAAAGGATCAAAATGAATGGGCTCATGCTCTGCAAACGCCAAGGAATAGACGAGCCTGTCAGTAAAGGCCGGGAAACGGGTACTGGTGGCGTACCGAATATTCTCCGGTCTGAAGAGCAATGCTGCTGCTATGCCGTTTTTTTTCAATGCTGCTCTGGTGTTGGCCATTCTTTCGGATCTCATGCGATCCTGATCAATCGGAACTGTGGTATAATCCACACTTACTCCGCCTGATCCCAGTTTCATTCCGTATGGTCCTGCCATGTGTTATCCTCTTGAAAATTTAACATTAATAGTTAGAGAACTCATACCAAATAATCTACCCAATTTTAATTGAAACTTACCCGTAATTAAAAGGTCTTTGCTTTGTGAAAATGGGTAGTTTTATTCTTATGAAGCCCCTTAGTGCCTGAGCGGGAAGCGACATTTTCCCCAATTATTGTATCAGGTCTCAACATTAAGGTTTCCGCTCAGGTATTATTCAATAGCGGCATCACATCCATACCGGTTTGATGCCAATCACCAAATTCAATCAATTCTCCGTCTGCCAATACACATAGAGTTGAGGCCCCAGCCCATGCCCCTATCAGACTTTTTCCTTTTTCCGTCCCCAATATATAAACACTTGTTGCCAAGGCATCAGCATCCATTGCGCTGTCCGTGACGACTGAAGCGCTGGCAATGCCGTAACTTTCCTTTCCGGTTTGCGGATTGTAAATGTCGTGGATTGGCCGCCGGTAGGAACCGCTGGTTGCGACCGCTTGGTCGTGCAACAAGGTACTTGAGATCATCTTCCTGGGTTTAAACGGGTTACGGATTCCGACCCGCCAGCAGTGACCGTTTCGAATCTCGCCAATGACACGTAAATCTCCGCCGGCATTGACCATGGCGGATTGAACGCCTTTATTTGAAAGATAATCAATGGCGCGATCCACTATGTATCCCTTGCCAATGGCACCCAAATTTACTTTTACACCACACTGTTTTAATCGAATTCTATCCTTTTCAATGATGATGTTTTGGTAGTTGCCTCCACTCGAATGCTTTTTTTTATCCGGTGTGATATCCTTTTTAGGCTTATGGGCACCCGCTGTGATGTCAAACACACCGCCGGATAGTTCAGAATGGAAATGAGCCCGCTTTATTACCTCTAATATCTCCGAGCTTGCCCCGTCGCAGCATCCTGTATTATTCAAACGCCAGACATCGCTTGTATCTATAAAAACACTCAACAGACGTTCCAGTCGATTAATCTCTTTGAATACGTTATCAAGGAGTTCCCTGCCGCTTTTCGTATCGATCTGCGGCAAAAGAACTGTGATAACCGTTCCCAGTGCAAACCGGGTCTCCCGGCATCCGGTTATGTTTTCGACAGTTAAGCGATTTGACGTTGTCATTATTGTGTTGAATCCTTGATGCTGATAATTTTATCTCGAATGGAATCGGTCATTAACTTGGACGAGAGCGTCCCGTCACTAATGGCGTCAATCGCTCCTTCCGGTGCCAGATACATTTCCTTGGCAGGTCGGTTGAGATATTGCTGTGCAAATTCGTCTTCAATGATATCTTCAGCCCACATATTGTCAGGGCCTTCGGGATGCTCACTGATTTTTAAAGAGAGAACTTGATATTCAAGGCTGATCACACAGGCCACCTCATATTTATCGAACTCTTCAACATCAAGATTTGGATCATCCGTTTCCGGCACTGCAATAAAAAAAGCATAGCCAAGGCTCGTTTTTTCATTATCAAAAACGTGCCAATAGATTTCACCATCCTCAGATATTCTCTTAATACTGGAAATTTCCGGCATTAATTCTTTAAAGCGGTCCTTCATTAGCATTGTTTTACTCCTTATGCATTTTCAAAGCACAGGTTGCGCACTGCCACACGGCCATTGGTCATGGATGAGGCCCAATTGACGCCTCCCATATAGGCTCCTTTACTGAAAAGTCCACCGGCAACCTCGCCAGCCGCGTATAAGCCCCGGATAGGTTCTCCGTAAACATTGACGACCTGGAATCTTGAGTTAAGTTTAAGACCGCCTTTAAAGGATGTAATGGATGTCTCACATTTAATGGCGTAGTATGGAGGAGTCGATAACGTCTGCAATTCACCGCCTGCCATCGTGAGGAACTTTCTACCAAGAACCGTGTCAGATCCTTCACTTTCAATGTCCTCATTGTACCTGTTGACACAGGCGGCAAAATTTTCTGCGTTTAATCCTGCGTTTTCAGCTAACTCCTCGTAGGTGTTCCCTTCAAAGGATTTCCATGACTTTACATGAGGCGCGACCATCCAGACATCCCGGATGAGGCTGTCATAAATGAACCAGAAGACTTTACCCGGCTGATCCATTCCAGCATCTGTGAGGTGTCCATAATATCCTTTGGGGCAAGATTCGTCATAGAACCGCTCACCATTCACATTGACCGCGATACCGCCGGCCATAACTGCAAAATAACCGCGATCAGAATGTGTAGTGGTACAGGCTGCCAGGGAAGCGACTACAGAGTTGCCGATGTCCTGGGTAGCAGCACCCAGATCCAAAGACATCTTTAACCCATCGCCCTTATGACCCGGTGCCATAAGGGGAATACAGTCAACAAATCTTCGGCCGTATTCGGAGATCATCTCTTTGTTGCGTCCAAAACCGCCGGTAGCCAGTAGAATTCCCTTACGCGCCTTGAAGTATTTTAATTTATTTTTTACCTGCACGGCAATGCCAACGACTCTGTCATTCTCGAAATCGTAGATGAGTCGTTTTGCCCTGTGCCCTAAACGGATATCTACCTCTTTCTCTTTTGCAGCCCTTTCAATAGTAGCCATAGCCTTCATGCCTTCATACACATGAAGGCGGGCTGCTCGGTGCCCGGGAGGCATTATCAGCTTGTCTTCCACAGAGGGTTTGCACCCTATGGACAAGAGCCATTCAAAGGTATCAAGCTGATTGTCTGCGTATGCTCGCCAGATTTCAGGGGTTCCTTCCGCAATCTCGATACCATCCTTGTAAAGCTGCTCCGGAGAGTCTTCTATACCGAGTTTTTTTTGATAGGAAGTTCCGGCAAATGCACCGCCTGCCATAATCAGGCAACCACTGCCTCCCATACTCTTGGTGGACTCAAGTACAACGACTTCTGCACCTGCGGCTTTTGCCAGCATAGCAGCTGGAAGTCCTGCTGTTCCAGCGCCAACAATAATAATATCCGTTTCATGGTCCCATTCTTTGGGAAGTGCTATTGGGGTCATTTTTTCTCCTTGTTCAATTAAATGATTTCGCCTAAAGTATTGGCGAGCTGCTCATTATGGACTTTTGTAATATTTATGATTTTTTCGTCCAGGGTTTTCAGTATCCGGACGGATTTATTGATGGTCTCATAACCGCTCTGGCGTTCATCCATGGCTGTCATTTCAAATCATTTAGTTTCGTATTGTGTAATCTATATATAAATTTATGAGACAAAGAGCGTCATGTCAAGCATTTTTTTATTTTTGATGCATATAATAAAATTCTGTTCTCTTTAAATGGAATCGCTTTGATTGATCATTCATTGTATTGTGTTTATCTTTTTATTAATTTATGATTCGGACTTAGCAAAAACCCCCTTCAGGGGGCAAGCAGTATTGAATCCCTTTATAGTTCTTTAATCA
>JASFYZ010000080.1:0-8224 GCA_045046665.1 Desulfobacterium sp. | reverse complement strand
GTTTCCCACCCCGGGAAGGCGCACCGTTTCCAAGGCTTTTTCAACCTTTGCCTTTATTTCAGACTTGGGAACATCCCGATACTTCAGCCCGAAGGCCACGTTGTCAAAAATGCTCTTATGGGGGAACAGAGCATAATTCTGGAAGATCATGCCCAGATTCCGTTTATGGATGGGGGTGTCATTGATCCGCTTTCCCTTGATAAAAATCTCCCCGCCGGTGGGTGTCTCAAGGCCTGCCAGCATGCGAAGCAGGGTGGTCTTCCCGCACCCCGAAGGCCCCAATAGCGTGACAAATGCGCCTTCCGGAATTTCCAGATCCATTTTTTTCACGGCCACCACCTTGCCATACCGTTTTTCAATTCCTTGGAACTTCACAAATGCCGGATTTTTTTCTTGTGTCAAACCACTTTCTCCCACTGTTTAAAGATACCCCGGATCACCACATTTCCCCAATTCAAGGGGAATGCATTCACATTCAAATGTCTGAAACAAACGTCTTTTCTTGCCCCCCTTTTTTTCATCACAGGTTCATGGGATGAAAAGACATTAAAAAAAATCTGCCTTCGGCCGTCCGGAGTATTGAGAGCTTAAAGCCAGGCATAGAAATCCAGACGGCAAAAGGAACAGATGTATTCATCTTCACGCGATCAACCAGCCATGATCCGGTCCCACTTTTCCGCCCAGTCCAGTTGGTGGGCGTTCCAGTAAACAGGATCGGCAAACAGATATCCATTAAGTTTCCCGGTGGGATCAAAGGCGGGCAGCTTTTTCACTTCTTCTGGCATGTCTACCTTGGTGGGGTCCAGACTGGTGGGATAATTCTGTCCCTTGGCAACGGCAATGGAGGCTGCCGGTTCCAGCATGAAATTGAGCAACTGCTGGGCCACGTCAAGATCGGTACCCTTGAGCACATACATGTACTCCATCCAGGAATAGGTGCCGTCCGGGGCCAGGTACCCGATGGGATGACCCTGTTTCTGCAATGCTGCCACCCGACCGGACCATGCCACTGTGGCATAGATATCGCCGTTGGCCAGAAGGCTCATGAGTTCCGATCCCGATGCCCAATATTTTTTGATGAGTCCCCTTTGTTCGGTGAGGGCATTCCACACAGCCTTCTCATCCGTAATGTTATTAGGGCTCTGGCCGGTGTGCAGGGCCGCATACCACATGTTTGTTCTGAAATCGCCGCCCCAGGACCCTACCTTTCCTTTCAGGTCTTTGTCGTACAGCAGGGAAGCCCCCAGCTTTTCGGCTTTTTCTTTGGATATTTTATCTGTGTTGTAGGCAATACCGGTCTGGCCGAGATCGTAGGGTACGGCGGAGAGGGTCCCCTTGGAAATTTTACGCAGGGTTTCCGTCATTTTTGTCATAACATTTTTCAAATTAGGAATTTTGGTCTCATCCAGGGCCACCCCAAATCCCAGGTCGGTGTAACGGGCATAATCATACACCGCACTTAAATGGGCAATATTAAACTCTCCCCCCGGTGGAATGGAGGCTTTTACCTGGGTTAAAAAGGCATCCATTCCGGTGAAGGCTGCATCAATCACCTTGGTGCCCGTGGACTTGGTAAAGGGATCAAAGGCAAATTTCCTCAATGCTTCGGAGGTGGTGCCGCCCCAGGAATGGCAGGTAATGGATTTTCCGGCGGAAAAGGCCTGGCTCACCAGACCGGAAGGTCCGGCCATAATTCCCAGGGACGCGCCAGCAATACCGACGAATTTAACAAAATCCCTCCGGGAGATATTGCCGTTTTTGTAATTCTCATACACTTCGTCCAGTCTTTTTTCCAAGTCTTTTCCCATTCTTTTCTCCTTATTATTCAGGTTAAACACCAAGTACATCCTTTGGAAACTTAATTTTTCATTCTCCCTTACTCCCTTTGGTAAACCGCCGGGTCACGTAACCCGCTGCAATGGGGATGGAAACGGTGAGGACAATCATCACCGCGCCCAGCGCATTGATTTCCGGGCTGATAGAATTTCTCAGCATACCGAATATTTTTACGGGCACCGTCTGATTTTGTGCCGTTGCCCAGAAAAGGGTTGCTGTGACATCATCAAAGGAGATGGTAAAGGAAAACAGCATCCCGGCAAAGATGGCCGGAGCCAGCAAGGGAAAGGTAATCTCCCGGAAAGTCTGAAAGGGGCTGGCCCCCAGGGACAACGCCGCTTCCTCATATTCGATTTTAATCCCCACCAGCCGGGCCTGGACAATGAGCAACACGTAGGGCAAGGTGAGTACCACGTGGCCGATGAGCAGCAATGCAAAGCTTTTGGGCTGCTGCAACCACCGGATGAATAAAAGCAAGGCCACACCCAGCACCACCTCGGGGATCATGATGGGGGCAATGAGCAGGGTATTTAAAAATTCCTTGCCCTTGAAATCATATCGAATGAACGCCATGGCCGCAGGCACCCCAATGGCTGTTGAAAACACCGCAGTGAGCCCGCCCAGCACCAGGGAATTCTTAAAGGCATCCAGAATGGTGGCATTTTGGGACAGCTTGATAAACCACTTAAAACTGAAGCCTTCCATGGGAAAGGTCCCAAATTGCTGGGGATTAAATGCCAGAATCACCACTGCCACAATGGGGGTAAACATCCACACATAGACAAGCAGGGTATATAGTTTTATCAACGTCCATCCGGAAATCAGTTTTTTCATATTAATAGATCCTTGCGCTTTGTATCAATAACTCGACTTTCTGACCCAGGCATTACCCAAAAAATCAGAAAGACCCGTCCTGAAATTTGAGTAGATGACGGCTATGCACCGCCGGGCAGAAAACCCATTTTTCCGTGGTCGTCCTTAAAAAACTATAAAGTGTTTTTAAAGGCACATGAAAGATGACAAAAAGATACCCGGTATCCACTCAAGTGTTACTCATGGATTTGAAAATCTGATTAATACCCAGGTACCGGTTATAGGTATAAACAATAAGAACCAGCAACAAGAGCAAAATGGTGCTGATAGCCGACCCAAAGGGCCAGTCCAAGCTGC
Organism: Desulfobacterium sp.; assembly: GCA_045046665.1. Taxonomy (GTDB): domain Bacteria; phylum Desulfobacterota; class Desulfobacteria; order Desulfobacterales; family Desulfobacteraceae; genus Desulfocicer. The sequence goes on along the minus strand of JASFYZ010000080.1, from coordinate 5,218 downwards.
CGATAATCCGTTTGAAAATCAGATTGGCAATCATGCCGTTACCCGGCCCCCCAAGGATCATGGGGGGCAGATAGGTGCCGCAGGTGAGGACAAAGACCAGAAGGCACCCGGCACTCACCCCGGGCATGCTCAAGGGGAGGGTCACTTCCCGGAAGGCCTGCCATTCGGTGCATCCCAGACTTTTGGCGGCTTCTGTCAGACTTTTATCAATACCGTCCAGGCTCACATAGATGTTCATGATCATAAAAGGCAAGAGGTATTGCAAAAGCCCCATGATCACGGCCCCCTCATTGTACAGCATGGCAAGGGGAGTGTTAATGATACCCATCTTGAGCAGGACATGATTGATTAGACCGGAATCCCCCAGGATGTTAATCCAGCTCAAGGTCCGGATGATGAAGCTGATCCAGAAGGGAAGCATGACCAGAACCATCAGGTAGGGCTTAAGCCGGGATTCGGTCTTATAAAAAAAATACGCAGGGACATACCCCATGAGCAGACAGAGGATTACGGTTTCCAGGGCCACCCGCAGGGTCTTTAAAAGGACGGAAGGATAAAAAAAATCAGCAAAAAATTTGGCGTAATTCCCCATCTGAAACGCAGGGATATCCTGACCGCTGGGGGCCCTGAGCCAGAAACTGTAAACAATGACAAAACACACCGGAACCACAAGAAGTAAAAATACCGCTGCCAGTGAAGGCGATAGCAGCAACCACGGTTTCCATGTTTTTTCTTTCATAAATGAAATCCTGTTTATCTCTATTGTATTACACGATGATCAAAGTTTTAGGGTTGATCATAAGATGGGCCAAGTATATGGATGCTGAATTCACAGGGCCATCAAAACGCATTGAACAATTTACAATACAAATAGCATACCTCCCTGAATATTATTTTGTATCATATTGAATTTGAAGGTAATTTATCATTGAAGAGTCAAGACAATAAACATATTGCTGGAGAATTAATTCACAAATGAATCAGACATACAGGGGTAACGCATTGAATTAACAATATATCGCATTAGATTCATAATAGAATCTAATCGTAGGACATCATAAAGCTTATTATAACAAGGTCCTGAAGTATTTTGATTTACAAGTGAATCAAAATTATCAGTTCAACCTGCCCATGCCATGTTTTTTCAACTTTCTGACAACGGTGGGCTGGCTCACCCCGAGAAACACGGCGGCCTCCCGGGTGGTCCGGCATTGCTGCACCGCTTTAAGAAGCATATCATGCTCCACAGCCATGAGCTTTCCGGGAAGATCTGTGGGATTTATGGCGGCTTTGACCGCTGGTGCGCATACTCCGGGGGGGGCAGTGACATGGATGATATAATCATCAAGGGACCTTCGATCGCACATGACCACGGCCTGCTTGACGATATTGATCAACTCCCTGACGTTACCGGGGAAGTCATATGATTTCAGTGCTTCAAAGGCCTTATACCCCATATGGGTCCGGCGATTATATTTTTTATTGTACTTTTTCAGGCACATACTTACCAGTTCCAGGATATCTTCGGGCCGTTCCCGCAAAGGGGGAATGGACAGAGGAAAGGTGTTCAAGCGGTGGAGCAGATCCAGCCGGAACTGTTTATTCAGGACCCTCTGATTGAGATCCCGGTTGGTGGCGGCAATGATGGAACAGTCAATTTTCTTGGCCGTGGTCCCCCCAATGGGCATGATTTCATGGTCATCCAGACACTTTAATAATTTGGCCTGAACCCCGGGGGGCATCTCTCCAATTTCATCCAGAAACAGGGTGCCCCCGGATGCCAGGGTAAAAAGACCGGGCTTGCCCGTCTCCTTTGCCCCGGTAAAGGCCCCTTTTTCGTAGCCGAAAAGTTCCGCCTCCAGAAGGTTTTCCGGCAGGGCCGCACAATTGATCTGAATAAAGGTTTTTTTTCGCCGAGAGCTGTGGGCATGAATAAACTTCGCCAGTAGCCCCTTGCCCGTTCCAGATTCGCCCTGGATCAGAATATTGGAAGCATCAATGCCTGCAAGCTTCAGGGCCAGGTGCAGGGTCTGCTTCATGGGATTGCTCTGGGCCACGATATTGTTTTCTTTCAATTCCAGCAGATTCAATTCCGTGAGCTCATTTCGGATTTTTTCCGATTCCTGAAGGGTTCGGGTCAGCTCCTGCTTCATGTTCTCAATCAGGGAAATATCCCGTTCATTGACCACCACAAAGGCAATGTCACGATTGGCATCAAACACCGGTGTCCCCGTAACAAGTAGGGTATACCCCGATTTGGGAGTGAGCTGGACCACACTGACCTGACGTCGGGTTTCCAGTACTTCCTGGGTGGCGGAGCGGTCCAAGTGCCCATCTTTGACAAGGGTGGCAACATCCCTTCCCAGCACATCTTCTGCCTTAATTCCATTGAGTTTTTCAGCACTGCGGTTGAGTTTAAGTATTCTGCCCGTTGCATCACAGATCATCAATCCATCTGCAGAGCGCTCAAAGATGGTTTCCAAATATTGAGCATTACGCACCCTGTCATCCATGAACCACCTGACCATTGAAAAGGGTCATGACCACGGTGGTGTCAATGATTTCTTCTGACAGTATTTCAAAAATATTCCGGTCCGTCACCACCATATCCGCCAGTTTCCCCGGGGATATAGAGCCCAGAATATGCCCGCACCCGGAGGCCCGGGCCGGGGTCAGGGTATATCCTTTCACCGCCTCGGCCACATCAAGAGCCTGGTCCATGTACCAACCCTGCCGGGGGGTTTTGTCCATGCGTTTACGGTTCACCGCCGCATAAATACCGGCAAAGGGGTTGGGATCGGCCACCGGCGCATCAGAACTGAGCATCATGGGAACCCCGGTGTTTAAGATATTTTTCAGGGTGTAGGCATACCTGCCCCGGTCTCCGGCACACTGATCAATCATGGAAATATCCAAGCTTAGGTTGGCGGGCTGGCAGGAAACCGCCAGGTTTTTCAGTGTGGCCAAGCCCTTAAGGTCTTCTGGCAGAATCATCTGAACATGCTCCATACGGTGGGGAATGTTGCACCGGCTTTCCCCCCGGGCTTCAACCCGGGCATACATGGCGATGATTTCATGGCAGGCACGATCTCCCACGGCATGGACCATGCAAGAAAGTCCGGCACTGTCGGCCAGGGTAACAGCCGCTTCAATTTCATCCACCGGTGTCAATGCCATGCCGTAATCCGCATCCAGATATTTTTCTGTGACCCATGCCGTGCGAGCCCCCATGCCGCCATCGGCAAAGAATTTCAGATGCCCAATTTGCAACAATTCATCTCCAAACCCGGTGTGAAGACCCAGAGCCACGGCCTGGGTGGTCATTTCGCCGGGGAGGGAGACATGGCAGCGAAGTCTTAATTTCCCTTGGGTGTTCAGGGTCTGCCATGCATGAAGGGCAGTGGCTCCTTCTTTGCCGCCCATGAGACGAATATCATGCACCCCGGTCAATCCCAGGGCATGGGCCTGGGTGATGCATGTTTCCATATTGGCAAGAAGAGCCGTTTCAGACAACTCCGGCAGGACCTCCCGCACCAGGTTGGGGGCCAGCTCTTTTAAAACACCGGTGGGATTTCCGGATGCATCCCTTTCAATCACCCCATCTGGGGGGTCTGGTGTGTGCCTGTCAATACCGGCACGTTCAAGCGCCATGGAATTGGCCACAGCCAGGTGAAGATCACATCGCCAGATACACACCGGATGATGGGGGGCCACCCGGTCAAGGTCATAACGCAGGGGCATTTTATTTTCCGGCCAGTCAGATTCATTGAATCCCTGGCCCAGTATCCAGCTGCCGGGTTCAAGGGTCTTTGCCCTTTCCCGGATGGATTTTTCCATATCTTTAAAACTAAAAACCGTTGAAAAATCAATACTATCCACATTCAATACCCACTCGTAAAAATGAAAATGGGTATCTGTAAATCCAGGCAGTACCAGTTTTTTTTCCAGGTCAATTTTCCGGGTGTCCGGACCGGCCAGGGCAAGAATCTTCCTGTCATCAGCCACTGCTTGAATATGTTTACCGCATATGGCCACGGCGGTGGCAAAAGATGTGTCAGGGTCCAGGGTATGGATCGTTCCATTGAACAAAATCAAATCAGGTGTGGAGGACATCAGATGATAAATCCTTCTTTAAAGGGGTCTGTCTTATCAAGGACAAAATGATGAATACCGGTGACCCAGGCCCGGCCCTTGATCCGGGTGATCATGGCATCTATATTATTGATCTTTGTTTTGCCCACAAGGGCGGCTTCAAAGGTGGTCCCCAAGGGACTTGCATTGATATAGGGCTGGTGCATCTCTATTTTACCATAATGGTGGAACAAGGTCAGCTTGGCGGCGGTACCCGTGCCGCAGGGGGAATGATCCATGTGGGATTCTCCATAAATCACCATGCCCCTGCCCGATGTTGCCGGAACCTCATCCGTGGAGGCATAAAACTCCGTTACATCCACAGTGTTGACATCGGGCCTTTGGGGATGCTGCACTTTGAGTTGTTCATTGGCGGCATCAATGATCTTCATGCCAAGATCCACCAGCACATTTTTATTTTCAATCACCGGCAAAATCCCCAGCTGTGCCGTGTCCACCATGGCAAAGAACCCCCCGGTACACACCAGATCAATGGATATTTTTCCGAACCCCTCCACCGTGATCTCCCTGGCGGTATCATACACAAAAGAAGGCACCATATCCATGGCCACCGTCTCCACCTCTCCTTCCCGAACCTGTACATCCATGGTCATTACCCCTGACGGGGTATCCACAGGAACGATGTTGCCCCCCTCCTCCAGCGTCAGGTAGCCGCACTGGACAAGGGTTACCACCGCCCCGATGGTGGCATGACCGCACAGATACGGGTATCTTTTTGCATCCATGTAAAGCAAACCAAAGGCCGCATCCGCAGTCACGCTGTCTGTGACCATGGCCGCCAGGATTTCTTCCCCCCTGGGTGCTCTGGTCAGAAGGCATCGCACCCCATCATGATGGGTCTTAAAATAATCCAGCTTTTCCATCATGGTGCTACCGAAGATCTCCGGAAGCCCATCCACAATCAATCGGGTACCCTCCCCTTCTGTATGAGAATCAATGGTGGTAATGACGTTGTCAAAACGATCACATTTTCCTGGAAGGTGTTTGGAAGAAAGCATAAAAAACCTCAAAACAAATCTGAAAGTTAAAATCAAAAAGTCTTTTTATACCTTATTAGGTACAAATC
>JASFYZ010000079.1:0-3540 GCA_045046665.1 Desulfobacterium sp. | reverse complement strand
GGGAGGTCCGTCTTCCAGACTCACGATATCTCCGTTAACAAAAAAGGGGAGGTAGCCTAAAAAGTCACATTTAAGCCAACGGTCGCATTAAATCCCGGCATTGGGTAGAATGATTCATTGCCGGGGTTTCCACTGCCGCTGCCAACAGCGCTTTTATCAAAAATGTTTCGTGCGGCAAGATACAACTCAACCTGGCCGATTTTTTTTGAATAACGGGCATTCAATACCCAAAAAGAAGCTTCTTCATTTGTGTTGGCGTAATTGAAATAGCGCTTGCCCGTATAAACAGGATTAAGTGAAATATCGCCCCAAGTTTTGTGGTGATTGCCCAGTTGAAAAGCAAACATCATATCCGGCACGCCGGTCAAGTAGTTTCCAGAATAGTCAACACCCTGACTGACAAACTTATCAAATTTGGATTTTTGGTAGGTAAAACTGGTCGAGCCATAGAAGCCATGGGGCAATCTTGCATGGGCTCCCAATTCCACACCTTTTGAAGTGGTCTCCCCGGCATTTTCATATTCTGCAGTCCAATCCGTACCGGACTTGACAAACTTATCGTTTACGTTTTGCCAGAAAACGGCCATATTATAATCCAACCAACTGGACACATTGCCACGAATACCCACCTCATAGGCATAGAGCTTTTCCGGGTCCAGCTCACCATTTGTGAACCACATTGGTAATCTTACCGGACTTTTTATTCCGCTATTAAATCCCGCAAACAGGTTTACTTCATTGCATAGCTGATAGGTAACGCCAATCTTGGGGCTGAAGGCACCTTTTTCCTGATCCCAGGAATCACTGCTTGCAATATGGGCGCATTGCTCCAAGTCAAAATAGTCGTAGCGAACGCCAGCACTAATCGTGAGCGCATCGCTTATTAGCAGCTCATCTTGCAGATAACCCGCATAACTGATGTCTTCTCGTGAAAAGTGCTGATTCATGGTTTCTAAATCGTAAAAACTCGATGCCTTATATCTTTTTGTCGTCATGTCGTGGTAACGATACTCCCCGCCGACAACCATCTTGTTGGCCATGCCTCCAATGTCATGGTTAAAGGTCATGCTCACTTCCGGATGCGCTTGCCACCCTTCCTGATCAAAATAAAGGCCCTTGAACAATTGATAATTTGTAGATTGCAATTCCATTTTGCCCATGAGTTCATGCTGCCCCAGTTTCTGTCTATATACAAGAGCAGCCAGGCGTCCTTGGGTTTCATTATAATAATCAGCACCGATATTCGGATTTTGGGAAGGATCTTCCTCAAATTGTTCTCTGGTCAGGGACTCAGTGTAAAGACCCTTTGAATCTTTGTATGAGCCATGGAAGGTAATATCGGCATTATCGTTTAATGCATACCTCACCATGGTGTAAAGATTATCACCATCCAAATAGCCTTCATCTTGATAAGAATCTTCGCGTGCTACGGATGCATCAAGGTAGTATTCCCATTTTTTAGAAGAACCATTGATCACGCTATAGGCATTGCCACCTCCAAGAGAGTTGAAGGCAATGCCAGCCTTAGCTTCCAGGGGCTCCTTTGCCACCCGGGTAATGATATTGATGACACCCCCTATGGCCTGGTCTCCATACACGGCTGATGGGGTTTTGGTGATCTCAATGCGCTCGATGTCATGCACTGCCAAGCGACCTGACCTTACGTATCCACTTCCCGGGTTGAACTCTATTCCGTTGATCATTACTTTCATTGCCCAGTTCGAAACTTCGCCGCCCCTGCTACTCATCGAAACATCGCCACTTGTAGCCCCTCTGTCGGTACCGGTAAAATAAAATCCCGGTATATTTAAATCCCTCAACAAGGAGATCGCATTGTAATGACCAGGGTACCTTTCTATCTCTTCACGGGATATAACGGCAATATTGGTAGGTATTTTATCCACCTCGGTGGAGATCTTAGTTGCAGTAACTATAGTATCACCAATAGCAGTACACTTTTTATCCTTCTTATCATCCGCCGCCCACACAGGCGGGCAGAAGAAAAAACAGATCATTACAAGGAGATAGGCAAAACAAAATATTGATACACTGTTGCTGCGTAATTCTTTTCCTTCAGTTGTGTTATGCATGTTCAACCCCTATCAAACAATTTTCATTGTTCAGTTAAAGCTTTCCATATAAAACGACATGGCAGTAGACAGCTGTCACAACAGAGATTGAAACTTTTATGATTCCAATATGTTGAGCAGTGATTCCAGCGACGGGTTCGCCTTCGAGTTTCACGAAGTTCCCTATTAAGTGCCCAGCACCTAAAATGTTAATGATTATAGTTTGTTAGTAACCACCGTTACCACATTAACAATTCACCAATAATATCTATAACTTCCCCATATGAGATCCTGTAAGATATCAAGTAATTTTAAACCATATTTGACAGCTTTAATATCATTTGCAGACTAATTATTGTTATTTGCAGAACAGTGCATTCTATTAGAGACTCAGAGCAAATTTTATCTGGGGAATACCAGGTATATGATTATGAATCCGGAGAACTGGTGCAGCTCTAATTACAAATTTCTGTAATCAGTTAAGATATCGTCCTGAACATTTCGGCATTTCGGTATGCCGATGGCCTTACCCCGAATCGTTTTGCAAAGGCCACTGCAAAATGACTGGAACTGCAAAAGCCCGCATTAAAGGCCACCTGGGTAATGTTCATGGTGTTTTCAGTCAGGAGCCTCCGGGCGTATTTCAGGCGCTCTTGTCTTAAATATTCAAATACTGTGCAGTTAAAGACCCTTTTAAACCCCCGTGTCAAACGAGAATGACTCATGCCTACCTGCCGGGCCAGGTCAGGCAGAGATGGTGGAAACTGGAGTTGGTCGACCAGAAGATCCCTTGCCCTGCAGATCCGTTGTTTTTCTTCGGCATTGACCGGATAAGAGAACTCTTTGGGGCCTTCACGTTCAAAGACCTGTTCCAGCTGATAGGCCACAAGCTCCATGGCCTTGCTTTCCAGGTAGATTTTTTTGATGATACCCCGGTGGGGACAGTTGAACATCTGAAAAAGCACCATTGTCATGCTGGGACTCATCTTCCCTGCTGAAAACAAATAACCTTTTTTTAAAGCCCTTCCCAAAAGTTTCCCGGTTTTTGAGTCCTCCTCCGGATTCATGAGGGGGGCAAGAATTTCTGGAGAAATGCGGATCGCAAGGCCGTTCAGTTCTTTTCCGCCCTCTGTATTCCGGTTCAGGGTCGGATCCTCAAAATAATGGACATAGGCATCCCCGGCTCCCATGACCATGGGCGAACCATGGCAGGAATTTCGGGTGCTGGTCATGCCGGAAAGGCCGAAGACAAAGGTAACCATGGGAGAGGGCCAGGCGACATTTGCCTGGTAATCCCGGTCAAACCGGCATTGGCTCAGGCAAATATTCATGCCCGGGCGGCATGTCAGGGAGGTAAACCGACCCCGGCCCAAATCGTTGGGAAGAAGGCGCACAATTTCCCGGTTTTCTCTGGCCCGGCCACCGGTGTCCTGTTTCTTGAACCGGACAAACCGGCCCTCGGGATTTTTGA
>JASFYZ010000078.1:0-9936 GCA_045046665.1 Desulfobacterium sp. | reverse complement strand
GGGCAGAAATAGATTCTGCCCCTACATTGTGGACAACCCCAGAGGAATTTTCAATCTTCGTTGTGTCCGTCAGGACATGTAGGTTATATGGAAAATCAATAATCATACCAGAGGTTTTTTTGGTATTCAGGGTTATCAAGCCGATCCCACACATCAATGCCGAAAAAATCCGCCAGGGGTTGCAGAATTTCAGGATTTTTTTTCTGAACTGTTTTGGCTGCCTCCACCACAACGGCAAGACCCTTCTCCGTCATTTTACCCAAGGGTCTGCGGCAGGGACCAGATGGCACACCCAGAATCTGCATAAGGGTTTTCAAGGCCAGGGGATTCCTTGCCCTGCATGTCACCTCGCCATAGGGGGTCGCTTCCTTTGTGTTCACGGTGACCAATCCCAGGAGAGGCGCCAGTGCCTGATTTAATTTTTCTGCTCCCTCCACATCTCCCTTATCCAGCAGCATAACCATCTCCAAAAGAGGGCCAGGAACAATATTGGCCAGCACGGAAATCCCCCCACAGGACTTTATGGCAGGATCACCCATAATCTGAGCCACCAGACCATCATCCCCTGAAAAAATCTTGAGATCCTCACCACAGCACTCCCGGGTGCGCCGCATGTTTTCCAGATTTCCAGTGGCCTCTTTCACACAGGAGACATTTTTATATTCTCCGGCCAGAATGGCCAGATCCTCGGGCAGCAATTGGGCACCGGTGCGGCCGGGAATAATATAGGGAATGATCTCCAGGGACGGAAAGGCCTTTGCCACCGGCTCAAGGTATTCCCTGCGGATTTCAAGGGAGCTTGGTCCATTGTAATAGGGATCAACCATGAGAACTGCATCTACCCCCACCTCGGCGGAGTGGGCCACAGCCCCCATGGCCTCTTTGGTATTATTACTTCCGGAGCCAGCAATGCACAGACATTTCCCCTTGGATACTTTTGCCACATCGGCAATAACATTGAGATGATCTTCCCATTTAAGCGTGGGGCTCTCCCCGGTGGTTCCAGCGGCCAGAATACCGGTTATCCCGTTTTTAATCTGAAATTCAATGAGCTGATCAAGACCTTCACCATCCAGAGCGCCATTGCTGGTGAACGGTGTAATCAAAGCGGTATAACATCCTGTCTTCATAAAAGTCCTCCACTATATTTACTCAATAGTCACCCTGCCGTTAACCCAGCGTTCCAGGTGGCACAAAATTTAACGAATGGGTGATAAGTCCCTCCCTGGGGCTTAAAAGCAAAGGAGTTTAATATCCCCAAATATGCATTAGGATGTACCATATACGCAAATGGGGTTCAACCTTCTTTTTCCTTGACACAAGCAGCACATGAAAATAAAATAGAAAATTTATCTACCAATGTATCATCAGCTATTCCAGGTTAACATTCAGATAGTAGACAATCAGCCCATACAAATATGGCCATGGGTCATTACATACAAAAGGATTTTTCATGACAACTTCACAAAAACCGGCAAACTCGGATTCACACATTGCAAAACTGCAATCCCAGATCACGGAAAACACCGAATGCGGAAACAACCATTATAACCTTGCCGTGGCCCTTATGGGTAAAAAAGAATATGACGCGGCGGAACAGGCACTGCATGATGCCGTAGATTGCAGCCCCAGCCTTGCCGAGGCATATGTCCTCCTGGGCGGCATCTGCCTCCAGCGAGAGGATATAGAAGGATGCCTCAGGTACAACAGGTATGCCGTAAAATCCCGGGCAGGATTTGCCGAAGGATATGCCAATATAGGCTTTGTTCTCCTGCAACTTGTGGATGGCAAAGATGAAAAGGACGATGAGGAAAAAATAGACACGGCCATTAAAAACCTGCGCAAGGCCGTGGTTCACAATTCAAAATTTGTACAGGCCTTTACCACCCTTGGCAATGCCTACTACATGAAAGGGCTTCTGGAGGAGGGAATCAAGGCCAATCTTGAGGCGATAAAAATCCAACCCGAATTTCCCATTGCCCACAACAACCTCTGTGTGGGATACCTTGAAAAAGAAGAATATGCCAAGGCCATAGAGCATTGTGATATTGCTGACTCCCTGGGGTATGAGGTGCCGGAAGCACTCAAAGCTGAACTTGAACCCCACAGGAAATAAATGAGATCAGCTCTCCCCACTTTCGCCTACTATATATCAGGTTTTTCCGGAGCACTCAGCTCCGGAAATCCCCTGTGGCAGACCCCCCTTGCCAGCACTAAAAAACCCAAGCAAGGCCACCCATCCCCTGAATTTACCATTGGCGATTATTTTAAATATGCCACACTCTTTCTCGGACAGGAGCGCTATAGATTCCTGAAACAAGGACTTGCCTTTCATTTCCACCGGGAGGTGGGCCTGGAAGAGGTTGCGGGTATTTCGTTATTTCTTGAAAAACATGGCGCATTTTACCATCCAACCAGGGTGGAGGTAAAACTGAATACCCACACCCAGGTATTAACCTTTGCCCTTAACGCCGCAATCTCTGACATGGGTCTGGCCCTCATGGCCAAGGAATACAACTGCCTGAAAAGGCTTCTCCCCCAGCCCGGTTTGAACTCGTCCTTGCCCGCCGTTTTTGGTTTTGGCAAAATGTCCTGTGAAAAAGGAGACATTTCCTTTTTTCTGGCCCACTGGTTTAAAGGGTACCAGGAATTCCACGTCACCGATTCCAGGCAAAACATTGAACATATTGCACTTTGGCAATCAGACGGAAGTGCGGTAAAAATGGCACCGGCCCACCACGTCACCCTTTATGACAAAGCCTCGGAAATCTTAACATCTTTTTACTCTCCCCATACCTTTGAACAAATTTTTCCCTGGCATCATGCAGCCGGTGATTTTATCGTAAAAGAGATCAACGGTTTGCTGGACGTCAAACTCATCACAGTTCGGGGATATGGCGCTTTGTTTGATATTGACAAGCCCCCTGAAAAGCGTAATATGGAAGAAATTTTCCAGGGGTTACTCCTTTTTCTGGTGAACCTTTCCCTACGTATGCGCATTGACAGGGTTGATGGAACCGGTGGATATCACCTTGTCCATTCAGATGCCATAAAGGCTACATTAAAAGGTTTTTTCAGGGCATTGGGTGATAAAATAATTAATGGATACAGCCAGGATGCTCTTAAAGAAAAATTTTATCGCTTTCTTATGCAATTTGATGATTCTGATTTCAAAGAAATCCTGACACTTATTTTAAATGCCCACCCACACCCTGAGATGGAAGAAAAACTGATCAAAAAAAACCTTGATTCCCATGCTAAAGATTTGTACCATGCCATTCAGCTCATGGGGAAAAACTGAATTTTTATTGACAAGGTTGTGTGAAAATCTTATAGGAGCACTAATATTTTTACATGAAAAGCATGTTCCAGATTTTTGGATATTAAATTTCAGGCACGTATTTTGTTTTTCAGCTCAATCTCTAAACTTTGTGCCCGTCAGGAGATGCCCGCTGTGTATTAAAGCCTGTATTTTAAGATAGTGAATAGATGAGCCCCATGGGTCATCGCTGAAAGATAGCTGTAAAACACGAGAATTGATTAAGAACCGATCTATATCTCTTAATTAGAAAGGGACTATAGACATTTGATCAAGAGAATGTAATTTAACTTTTAACGGAGGTAACTAAATGGCAAAACATGAAACTCCCTTTCTGGACCAGTTGGAATCTGGCCCATGGCCGAGTTTTGTCTCTGACCTGAAGCAACAGGCCGAAGTCAGAGCAAAGAATGAAGCAGGTGTTGATTTCCAGATTCCAGTGGATTGTGTAGACGATCTTCTTGGTGTTCTTGAACTCTCTTACAAACATGGTAGGACTCACTGGAAACACGGCGGGATCGTTGGTGTTTTTGGTTATGGTGGTGGTGTTATTGGTCGGTACTGCGATCAGCCCAAACTGTTCCCCGGTGTTGAACATTTTCACACCATGCGTGTTGCCCAGCCCTGTGGTAAATACTACACCTCTGATTACCTGAGAGGCCTGACCAAGCTGTGGGATCTTCGTGGTTCTGGTCTCACCAACATGCACGGTGCCACTGGTGATATCATCTTCCTTGGTACCACAACTCCCCAGCTGGAAGAGGTTTTCTTTGAGCTGACCCACAACATGAATCAGGATCTTGGTGGTTCCGGTTCCAACCTTAGAACCCCTGCAGATTGTCTGGGTTCTTCCCGTTGTGAATATGCCTGCTATGACTCCAATGCACTTTGTCATTTTCTGACCAACGAATATCAGGATGAGCTCCATCGTCCTGCATTCCCTTATAAGTTCAAATTCAAATTTGATGCCTGTCCCAATGGTTGCGTGGCTTCCATTGCCCGTTCTGACATGTCCTTCATCGGTACCTGGAAAGACGACATCAAAATTGATCAGGCTGAAGTTGCCAAGTACATTGCACAAGATGCCGCTTATCCTGCCAATGCTGGTGCCTTCCGAGGCAGCAGGGACTGGGGTCCGTTTGACATCAAAAAAGAAGTCATCGACCTTTGCCCCACCAAATGTATGTGGATGGAAGGCGATGATCTGAAAATTGATAACTCCAATTGTACCCGTTGCATGCATTGCATCAACACCATGCCCCGTGCCCTGAAAATTGGTGATGTCAGAGGATGCTCCATCCTCGTCGGTGCCAAGGCTCCCATCCTTGATGGTGCCCAGATGGGTTCTTTGCTGGTGCCCTTTGTTGAAGTCAATCCCGATGATGACTATGCAGCCATCACAGAAGTAATTGAAAGCATTTGGGACTGGTGGATGGAAGAAGGCAAAAACCGTGAAAGACTTGGTGAGCTGATCATGCGTCAGGGATTCCAGAAACTTCTTGAAGTGACCGGAATCAAAGCCGTACCCCAGCATGTACAACACCCGAGAACAAATCCCTACATCTTCTGGAAAGAGGATGAGGTTGAGGGTGGCTGGGAACGTGACGTGGATGAATACAGAAAACACCATCTGAGATAAGGAAGGAGACACATAATGGCATTTATATCATCTGGTTACAATCCAAAGAAACCGATGGAAAACAGAATCACTGACATCGGTCCCAGAAAATATGATGAGTTTTATCCTGAAGTAATTAAAAAAAATAAGGGCAAATGGTCTCACCATGAGATCCTGGAGCCTGGTGTTCTGGTTCATGTGGGAGAGTCTGGAGATGAGGTTTACACCGTTAGAGTTGGTGGTGCCCGTCTGATGAGTACCACCCACATCAACGAAATCTGCGAGATTGCCGACAAACATTGTGACGGACATCTTCGGTTCACCACCCGTAATAACATTGAGTTCATGGTTGATTCCAAGGATAAAGTTGAGCCTTTGAAAAATGATCTCAAGAGCCGCAAATTTGCTGGCGGCAGCTTAAAGTTCCCCATTGGTGGAACAGGTGCTGGCGTTACCAACATCGTTCATACCCAGGGCTGGATTCACTGCCATACCCCGGCAACTGATGCCTCTGGTACAGTTAAGGCCACCATGGATGAGCTGTTCAGCGACTTCCAGGACCACAGACTTCCGGCACAGCTGAGAGTTTCCATGGCATGCTGCCTGAACATGTGTGGTGCGGTTCATTGCTCTGATATCGCTATTCTCGGATATCACAGAAAACCCCCGATGGTTGACCATGAGTACCTGGACAAACTGTGTGAAATTCCCTTGGCCGTGTCTGCATGCCCCACCGCAGCCATCAAACCTGCCAAGGTAACACTGGCAAACGGTACAGAAGTAAAATCAGTTGACGTAAAGAGCGAACGCTGCATGTTCTGCGGTAACTGCTACACCATGTGCCCCTCCCTTCCCCTTGCTGATACAGAAGGTGATGGTATTGTTCTCATGGCTGGTGGAAAGGTTTCCAACAGAATCAGCCAGCCTAAATTTTCCAAGGTTGTTGTGGCCTTCCTTCCCAATGAGATGCCCAGATGGCCATCCATGACTGAAGCCATCAACAAGATGGTCAATGCTTACTCCAATGGTGCCAACAAATATGAGCGTCTGGGTGACTGGGCAGATAGAATCGGATGGGAAAAATTCTTTGAGGTATGTGAACTTGACTTCTCCCATCACCTCATTGATGACTTCCGTCAGCAAGCTTACATGTCCTGGCGGCAGACTACTCAGTTCAAATTCTAATTCTGATTCTTGGAAATAGAAGCAACTGAATGAGTTCTCAGCCGGAGTGCCTGGATATTTTATCAGGGGCTCCGGCTATTACGTTTACAGTAAAAGGGGAAATGAACATGAGTGATCTTCTTGATAATGAAGAAGCCGCACAAAAAGCAGTTGTTGAATTTTTGACCAAAAAATCAAAAAATAAATCCAAGTTCTACATCAAAGATTTTTATAAAGTTTTTCCCGATGACAAACCCAGAGCCATCAAAAATGTGCTCAACAAAATGGTACGAGATGAAATCATGGAGTTCTGGTCCAGCGGAAGTACCACCATGTATGGTCTCAAGGGCATGGGCAAACAGGCCGGATCAGAAGGCGAAAATTGATATAATACCCCAGGATATATCTGCCCATGCAGTATCAAAATAAAAAAATACCTGGTCTTGTAATTGCCGGGCTCCGGGGGGGGAACGGTAAAACCGTCATTTCTCTTGGTGTTGCCGCTGCATGGCGGGATATTGGGATCAACGTCGCCCCCTTTAAAAAAGGGCCCGATTATATTGATGCCGGCTGGTTGTCCAAGGCAGCTGGCCGGTCCTGCTATAACCTTGACACCTTCATGTGTTCCACGGATCAGGCAAAAAAAACCTTCCATAAAAATTCTGCCATGGCCGACATTGCGGTGATAGAAGGCAACCGAGGCCTCTATGACGGCATTGATATCCAGGGGCGCACCAGCACCGCAGAAATCGCCAAATTACTCAACCTGCCCGTCATCCTTGTGTTGGACTGCACCAAAAGCACCCGCACCATGGCAGCTCTTCTTCTGGGATGCATCCACTTTGATCCCCATGTCAACATCATGGGTGTCATTCTCAACCGGGTAGCTGGCAAACGCCATGAAAATAAAGTAAAAGACAATATTAAACAGTTTTGTAATATTCCGGTATTTGGCTCTGTTCCTAAGCTCAAGTCCGAGGATTTTCCGGAACGGCACATGGGCCTTGTCCCCTCGGCAGAACACGAACTGGCCATGGAATCCATCAAAGCTGCGGCCCGGGTGGCCAGGAAACACATTGATCTTGATGGCCTTTACCGTGCCTGTATCAATGCCTCAAAGGTTCAGACAGCTGTTCCCTCTTCTGCTACCCACAATGCCTTGTGTGAAAAGTGTCGGCAGACAGCGCCCATCTCCTGCCACCCGACCATCACCAGTACATCGCCGAAAAAAGAGAACACAGCAACACTCCAAACAGCACCAATACCCCATCTGCCCAGAAAAAATCGTCCAGTGATAGGAGTTATCCGGGATTCTGCCTTCCAGTTTTACTATCCTGACAACCTGGAATCACTGGAAGAAAGCGGTGCCATTCTCCAGGAAATCAGTCCCCTTAAAGCCTCCAATGTGCCATCGGTGGATGCCATCTACATGGGAGGGGGGTTCCCTGAAACCCATGCAGCCCAGTTGGCAGACAATGAAAGCTTTAGAAATCAATTAAAAGACCTTGCCATGAAAGGTCTTCCCATATATGCCGAATGCGGCGGTTTGATCTTCCTTGGTAAAAGTCTTACCTTGGACGGTGTTACCTACCCCATGGCTGACATTCTACCCATCTCCTTTGGCCTGTCTAAACGCCCTGTGGGACATGGCTATACCCAGGTCCGGGTCATCCAGGACAACCCCTTCTTTCCCAAGGGAACCCTCATCCGGGGACATGAATTCAGATATTCCCACATCATAGACATTGAGTACCAGGAAAAAGAAATGGCCTTTGCCATGGAAAGGGGTAAGGGCATCATTGACAAAAAAGATGGTTTTTGCCGCTACAACGTATTGGGTACCTATACCCACACCCTTTCATCCTGTGCATCATCATGGTCCCATGCCATGGTAAAGCAGGCTCTCCTTTACAAAAGCCAAAAATAAGAGGTTCATGTTGGCTTTCAGGATTTTTGTAAATTCTCAACGACCTTGGGTGATAAAGCCTACTTACCCTTTAAACGCCAGGAGCTATTCAAAAGGATCCCCTGAATGCCTGAGCTTATTGAGAAATTACGGATTTTTTATCCAACTATTTGAATTTTCATAAAATTTGGCAAGGTGTCTCGATTCATATCTGGGGCATTGTCAATAATTTCTAACCTTTATGGATATTTATAAGACCCCGGAATCCAACAAGAGCCAAACAAAAAAGGACTTTGGCAGCATGGTGCTGCAAAGCCCTTTCCACAAGTTCTGAATCCCAAAAATTATTTTTATCTCCATTGGCGATTTAATCGCCAGGATACAGTTAAGAAATCAGTCTTAAACAACTTGCCCATTTCAGAACTCACCACCCTTGAAGGATAGTTTTCCCCAATTTCTAAATGGGTATATTATTTTGGACTCTTCCTAAAAACAATTAAACGAGAGAAAACTATTTGGATCAGCCTTTCTTAGGATGACAGCTCTTGCAACTCTGGGGAGCTGCCTTGGGGTCTTTGGATTTGTATCCATTTTTCTTATTAAAGTCTTTATGGCAACCGATACAATTGGCGTGGAGTGCCTCTTTGTGATACTTCATGATTTTATCTTTTTTGCTCAGTTTTTCACCCTTGGGTTTCTTGGCAGTTTCTGAATGACATGCTACACATCCCTGCACGTCCTCACCGCCCTTCAGTGCCAGAGGAGCCCCTTTGTCATCATGATGGCACTCACCACAGGCAATACCATATTTTTCGGCATGGGTCTTATGGGAAAAGGTGACCAGTCCCTTGGTGTGTTTGGCATACCCTTTGGTCTCCATGATTTTTGTATCGGGAGCCTGGGTTCCGGCATACACCGCCACAGAGACAAAGCAAACAGCCATTAACGCTGCCATCAAAGAGGTTACAAGCTTTCTGTTCATAATCACTACACTCCTTTTGCATTTATTCATCTATAAAAAACACGGAATGCCACATGCAATCCGGTCAAATTCCCGTCAACGATGCTTCACTGGCCCACAGTGTATTGGATTATTCTGTTTCATCAGCGTCTTCATACTCTTCTTGCTCTTCCCCATCTTTATCAAGGCCCTTCTTTTTTTGGAACATCCTGGCCCCCACAATGCTAATCTCATAGAGAATCATCAAGGGAATGGCCATCATGATCTGGGTCACCACATCAGGGGGGGTAATAAGGGCAGAACCGGCAAAAAATATCAACACCGCATATTTACGATTTTTACAAAGAAAATCAACGGAGACAAGCCCCATGCGTGCCATGAATGTAATCACCAATGGCAGTTCAAATACAAAGCCAAAGGCAAGCAGCATTTTGGATGCAAATCCCAGATACTCTTTCATGGAAGGCATGGCCTGGATGGTATCGGATGAGAATCCCAGAAAAAACTGAAACCCGTAGGGAAATACAATGAAATACCCAAAACTGGAGCCAATGGCAAAAAAAACAATGGATAAGAGCACCACCGGTATCAGGAACTTTTTTTCCTGGCGATAAAGCCCTGGGGAGATGAACATCCAGAATTCATAGAAGAGAACGGGGACTGCCACAATAACCCCCGTGAGAAGGGCCACCTTTAAATAGGTGAAAAAGGCTTCGGGCAGGCCGGTGAAAATCATTTTCTGGTTTTCCCCCATGGCTGTCACCAGGGGGGCCATGAGAATTTCAAACAGCTTCTCCTTGAAAAAATAGGCCACAAGAAACCCCACGCCAACGGCGATGAAGCAGCGAACCAGACGATCCCTTAACTCAGTTAGATGCTCTGTAAAGGGGGTTTTATCTTCTTCCTGGCTCATATTCCCTTTTCATCCTTATTTTTCTTTTTCAGTGAGGGGGGGGGGGGGGGCTGTC
>JASFYZ010000077.1:0-14418 GCA_045046665.1 Desulfobacterium sp. | reverse complement strand
GCCGCACCAATATTCAATATGCATGGTTATGAAGGCACAAGCATGTCCCAATTAACAAAAGCCATTAATATGACCAAAGGTGCTATTTATGGTAATTTTAAGGATAAAGATGAAATTGCCCTTGCCGCTTTTGACTATAACATTTCTAAGATATTAGAAAAAATCGAAAGGGTCGTTGGTCTGAAAAAAAATGCAAATGATCAACTGATTGCCCTTGCCACTTTTTATCTGGATGGCTTTTCCGAAATCTCAAAACACGGGGGGTGTCCGGTATTGAATGCCGCCGTTGACTCTGATTTTGTACATCCCCGACTAAAAGAGCGCGTGGCTCAAGCTATTGAAGCCTGGACAGATTATGTTGCCCGTATTATCGAATACGGCATTAAAGAGAAGCAAATCAGCCAAAATACAAAGTCGGAACAATTTTCATCTATTTTTGTATCTTTGATTGAAGGCGGAATCATGTTGTCACGGGCAACAGGAAGCATAATTCACTTGAGCCGCAGCATAGACCATATCATCTACCTTATAAACACTGATTTACGGATATAATTTTTTTAACCAAAAATATACCAATCGGTATAATATAAAAGAGAGAGACAATGACCTCAAAAGAGACATTTGAACCAACCATCATTGGCAATATTGAAGTAAAAAATAGAATTTTCAGATCTGCCACATTTGAAGGATGAGTTCAAAGACCAATTTAAAGATTAAAGAAGAGATAATTATGATCAACCGCATTAAAGAATTCATTATTGAGGAAAAAGATAACTTAGGAATTTACGAATATGCTTTTATAAAAACAGATAATGTGATTTTTTCTGATGAAGTGAGAAAAATATGCGCAAAAAATGTCTGTGGGATGTACGGAAAATCATGGGCCTGTCCGCCTGCAGTCGGGCCTATGGAGCATTGCAGGAAACAGTGCGACAAATACGAAAATGCCTTTATCTTGACAACAGTGAGTGTGCTTGAGGATAAATATGATGTTGATGAGTGGCGTGAAGCTGCCATACAGCATGAAACGGTGACAGACAAGGTATTGCCACATTTTAAATCCAGTTTTAAAACAGTTTTGGCACTCTCCACAGAGGGATGTTCTATCTGTGAATCATGTACTTACCCGAATAGTCCATGCAGATTTCCAGCACGTATGCATCCCGCGACAGAAGGATATGGAATCTTGGTTACTGAACTGTCTAAAAAATGCTCAATTAATTACAACAATGGCTTCAACACTATTACATACTTTAGTATAATATTTTTTAATAATTAATGGCCCATATTGTGTTTCCCCAGGTCGGGCTCGTGTTATTGGCCCATGCCACGGCACCTGTATGATCCTTCGAGCTAAAAACCGAGAGGAACAGATCATTAAAAATACAAGGAGTGAAAAATGAAACTGGACACCCATCCCAGCGTCATCGCATATCGGCAGAAACAGCGGGACGAGAGATCAGAGGCAATGACCCGGCAGCAGCTTAAAGCACTGGCCCTGGGGGCCGGGGCCGATGATGTCGGTGTTGTGGGAATCGACTGCCCCGATCTTGAAGATCAGAAAGAGGCGATCATAAGTGCTTTTCCCAATGCCAAAACCCTGGTTAGTCTGATTATCCGGATGAATCCCCCCCAGGTCCAATCCTCTGACCGATCTTTAATTGACGGAGAATTCATTGCGGTGGAAGAGCAGGCCATTGCCGTATCCAGAAAGCTGGTCCGGCAACTGAGGCGGTTCGGCATATCCTGCATCACCCCACCAGAGGGATTTCCCCAGGATATGAGCAAGGCCCCCGGACAAAGGTTTTCCGTTTCCCACAAACCTGTGGCCCAGGCTGCCGGACTGGGAAAAATCGGCCACCATCGCCTGTTGATTCATCCTGAATTCGGAAGCCACCTCTGCCTGGGGACCCTGATCATGGATACAGCCCTGGATGCGTATGATCAGCCCCTGGATTACAATCCATGTATTGACTGCAACCTCTGCGTGGCCACCTGTCCCACCGGAGCCATCGCGCCGGACGGGGCCTTTGATTTTTTCAAGTGCCTGGTTCACGCCTACCGTGACCGGATCGGCGGTTTTCTGAACTGGGTCGAAGCCATGGTTACCAGCCATGACATGGCAGAATACAGAGAGAAACGCAGTGACGACGAAACCTTGGCAGTCTGGCAGAGTCTGACCTACGGAGGTGGGTTTCGGTGCGGGTATTGCATGAGCGTCTGCCCAGCAGGCACGGATTTGATCGGCTCGTATCTTGATCGCCGAAAGGACTATTTGCGAGAGGTGGTCAAGCCGCTTCAGAACAGAAAGGAGAACGTCTATGTGCTTCCGGGACAGGATTTGGTAGAAGCGGTCAGCCGGAGATTTCCCAACAAAAAAGCACGGCCTGCCGTGCTCAAAGCAGGCGACGCCGGGGAACTATCCAAATCAAAACGTTGATAGCAATGGATCAAGCGTCCTCCGACGTTCTCCGGTTAAATGACTTTTGAGGGGGAGGGAAGAAATGCATGCATAAAAAATCTAAATTTCTCATTATATGTCCTGTCTTTGAAGAGGAGCTGGGGATTTTGCTGCCCAGTCATTTAGATATTGTCGTTCACTCGTTGAGCTATAGGATTCACGGCAACCCCGGCATCATGAAAGAGGAGTTGCTTACAGCTCTTTCCCAAGCAAAAAAAGCAGATGCAGAACCTTGTATCTTATTAGGCTGTGAATGCCATTGCGATACCTGTATCCGTGACATAGCCGGTGATGCCGATGCAAAATATCCGTTGGAAAAAAACTGCATTGAGATCATACTGGGACCGAGAAAGGCAAAAGAACTGCAGGCGAACCGAACTGCCGTATTCACCCAGGGATGGATGAATATGGTAAAAGAACTGATTGAAGACAGAGCCTGGACAACAGTGGATGCACGAATGAACTTTGGATATTATGACCGTCTGCTTTTGCTGGAGCATGAACATTCTTGTTTTACAGATGAACAGATTCTTGAGTTCTACGACCTGGTCCAGGTTCCCATTGAGACAGAAAAGATTTCATTGGATTATTTTCAAGGCGTTCTTTCCCGCCTGCTTGGCCAAACCATTCCGAGTGCCGGATAAAATGAGTTAACATCAGAACGCCTTATGCCATTTTTGCAACACCATCGCCTGGCCTGATAGACCAGCGGAATTGCCAATAGCCATGACAAAAAAAGGGAACAGGATTCAACCATGAAGGATATCCAAGGGTCGAAAGGCCATAAGAAACATCATGAAAATCTGATTGAACGGCTGAAAACAGAGGATATCTCCTCTCTCGCAGACCGCATCGGTCTTCAGATGACCGCTACAGGGGAAGCTGAAATCCCTTTTTTGGGTACGAGATATTTGATCTCAAATAACGGAGCCTACCGCTCTGACGGCCGAAATTTTTCCATGATTACGGCAAGCGCCTTGATCCACTATTTGTTGAAAGGCAGCAGCATGAAACCGGCCGGGAGATTCGTATCCTTGACCGAACTCTCCGGCCCCTGGCTCCAAGAAGGCAGTTTTTCCAAAAGTGCTTTGGAAAGCCCCGTAATAAAATGCTTTAGGGGTCATGTTCCGGCGTTGCTGTCCAGAGCCGCAGTCATGGGGGGCAATCAGGGAGGCTCATCCGGTTTAGGTTCAATCAGCCTGATCTTTGATCTGCTTCCCAACCTGCCGCTACAGCTGATTTTTTATGATATGGACGAGGAATTCCCAGCCCGCGCCACCCTGCTTTTAGACGCCAACGCCACCGAGTTTATCGATTTTGAGGCACTGGCATTTTTAACATCAATATTCGTCCGGAACCTGACCCAGGCTTGAAAACGTCTCCTTCTGCCATGCCCATACGTATCTGCCGACGGATCGACGGATTTTGCGTCGGCCACCTTGTGGTGGGAGTTTGATAGTGAAGAATTAATATATATTATTACAAGCGCTTGCAATGCATTAAATTCTATCTTCCGTATAGTGGCCCATCTTATGATCAAGCCCTAATTTTTATTGTTTTCATACCCATCCCACCAGTCCTGGATTTTTATTTTGAACCCCATTGAAATCCTTCAAGAGCTTTGATATTGGACTTGCTGAAGAATGAACCTCCCTTTACATGGTCAGGCATGTTTGCTTTCCCTGTTTTTGTTGGAAGCTCTATGTATCAAGGTTAATTGCGGCGGGATTCCTGAATCTCTAATGGACAGTGAACTTTTCGGCCATGAAAAAGGAGCGTTCACTGGTGCAGACAGCCGTAAACCAGGCAGGTTTGAGCGGGCCAACGGTGGTACAATTTTTCTTGATGAGGTTGGAGAACTCTCCCGTGATGCCCAGGTTAAGTTACTCAGGGTGCTGCAAAACAAAGAGATTGAAAGGGTTGGGGGAAGCAGCATAATCAAAGTCGATATCAGGGTAATAAGTGCAACCAACAGAGATATGAAGGAAATGGTTCGGCAAGGAAATTTTCGGGAAGATCTGTGGTTTAGACTCAATGTGCTTCCGATCACGATTCCACCCCTGCGCCTCCGAAAACAAGATATTCCTGCCCTTGTCAACCACATAATTGAACGAAAAAGGCGGGAAATGAACCTTGCCCGGATTCCGGTCTTGACCAATTCCCAATTTGGTGAACTGGCCGCCTATCACTGGCCAGGTAATGTGAGAGAACTGGAAAACATTATTGAACGGTGGCTGATTGTAGGAGATACCGTAGGAAGCTTCATACAGCTTATAAATCATGAATTTTTTCTTACCCAAGAGAGCCGGGTTGAGCCGGATTCTGAAGATCCGGATATACCGGGAACAATAATGCCGATGAATGATCTTATTATCGAGCACATTCAGATGGCGGTTAAGGCAAGTAACGGTAAGATTGGAGGCATGGGAGGTGCTGCAGAAAAGCTTGGTATGCATTCAAATACCCTTCGGAGCAGGATGCTCAAATTGGGGATTATTCGCAAAAAAAACAATAGATGAACCTCCCACATCCTGTTTCTAAGTACCCACACATATGTTTTTCAGTATTCCATGGATATATATCGTTGATATCTCTGGGTTTTATTTTGAGGAATATATGCTCGGGTACTTATCAATGCAAAACAAAGGCTATAAAATAGACTCGCATGACAGCGTTGTCGGTACATGTGTCATTTGCACGGCATGGGTCATCCTGAAATCAAAAAAAGAGAGACTGCATGGACAACAAATCTAAAGAAATCGTCTTTCAAAATGAAATGATCGAGCAAATGCTTGCCAATGGCTGGCTGCTGGGTACACCTGAACACTACAACCGCAAATTGGCCTTGTATGAAGAGGATTTGCTGGGTTTTGTTAAAGACACCCAGGACACCCAGTGGCAGAAATACCGCAAATTATACCCCAACAATCCCGAGCAAAAGTTTTTAGAGCGTGTGGCAAACCAACTTAACAAAGCCAACCCCAATGCCGCCAACAAAGAGATGCGCACCTTTGGCACCCTGGGGGTGCTGCGCCATGAACTGCGTGATCGGGGCACCCGTTTCAGTCTGTGCCAGTTCAAGCCGGAACATGCTCTGAATCCAGATACCTTGGCGCGGTATGAAAAAAACCGTTTACGGGTGGTGCCGGAACTGGTGTACAGCCCCTGGGCCACCGCAGCGCATCTTGCCAAAACAGGAACCAAAGCAAAAAAATGGCGCATTGATCTGGTGCTCTTTATCAATGGATTGCCCGTGGCAACCCTGGAGCTGAAGTCAGAATTCAAACAGGCGGTGCACAACGCCATCCACCAGTATAAGACCACCCGATTGCCCATTGATCCCGCCACCAAGAAGCCGGAACCTTTATTAACCTTTAAACGGGGTGCCCTGGTTCACTTTGCCGTGAGCCAGTACGAGGTGTTCATGACCACCCGCCTTGAAGGGGAAGACACCGTCTTTTTACCCTTTAATAAAGGGACCAAAGACGGTGGTGCCGGGAATGATGTGCCCGAGGATGTCAGCCAATATGCCACGGATTATCTCTGGAACGAGGTGTTGCTCCCCGATAATCTCTTAAATATCATCGCCCGGTACATCCATCTGGAGATTAAAGAGAAAGAAGACTGGGAAGGCCGCAAATCCAAGAAAGAGACCATGATCTTTCCCCGGTATCATCAATGGGATGTGGTGAACAAACTCATCAATGATGCCGCCAAGGAAGGCCCGGGCCACAAATATCTCATTCAGCACAGTGCCGGTTCCGGCAAATCCAACTCCATCGCCTGGACAGCCCATCAGCTGTCATCGCTCTATGATCAGGGGGGAAACAAGCTCTTTGATTCGGTGATCATTGTCACGGACAGAACCGTCCTGGATGACCAGCTCCAGGATACCATTTACCAGTTTGAGCATGTGGATGGGGTGGTAGGCCGGATCAACAACAACGAGGGGGATGGTTCAAAGTCAGAAAAACTTGCCGCAGCTCTGGAAACCTCCCAGCCCATTATTATTGTAACCATTCAGACCTTCCCCTTTGTATTGCAGGCCATTGAAAATGACGTGAGCTTAAAGAATCGGCACTATGCGATAATTGCCGATGAGGCCCACTCCTCCCAGACCGGCTCCACAGCCCGGAAGTTAAAAGAAGTGCTGATGATCGACGTCAGGGCGGACGACGAAGAGAGCCTGTCGGCGGATGAAATCCTGGATGCTGCGGTTGCCTCCCGGCGGGCATCAAAGAATCTAAGCTATTTTGCATTTACCGCAACTCCCAAAACCAAAACCCTGGAGCTGTTCGGTCGTCTTCCCAATCCTTTGGAAGCCTCTTCCAAGACAAATAAACCCAAAGCCTATCATGTGTACAGCATGCGCCAGGCCATTGAGGAAGGGTTTATCCTTGATGTATTAAAAAATTACATCAATTACAAGGTCGCTTATAACCTGGCGTTGGCCATGGAAGAATCGGATCAGGAGGTGGAGACTAAAAAGGCCAGGACAAAACTTAATCAGTGGGTGCGTCTGCACGATTACAATATCTCCCAGAAGGTACAGGTGATTGTTGAGCATTTTAAAAACAATGTCATGGGCTTGCTGGGTGGACAGGCCAAGGCCATGGTGGTGACAAGCTCCCGGAAAGAAGCGGTGCGGTATAAACTGGGATTTGATAAATATATCAGCGAAAAGGGGTATAAAAAAATCCACGCCATGGTGGCTTTTTCCGGTGAGGTGGAGTTTAACGAGAATGACCCTCATGTTGCGGGGCTGTTGGGGAAAAAATTCAGGGAAAACAATATGAATCCCAATCTTAAGGGCCGTGACATGCGCAAGGCCTTTAACTCCAA
This sequence comes from Desulfobacterium sp., assembly GCA_045046665.1. GTDB lineage: Bacteria > Desulfobacterota > Desulfobacteria > Desulfobacterales > Desulfobacteraceae > Desulfocicer. Next base: position 7,115 of record JASFYZ010000077.1, on the reverse strand, counting down.
AGATTATCAGGTGATGATCGTGGCCAATAAATTTCAGACCGGGTTTGATCAGCCCAAGCTGTGCGCCATGTACGTGGATAAGAAACTCGGGGGGGTTGAGTGTGTGCAGACCCTGTCCCGGCTGAATCGAATCTATCCCGGCAAAGCAGACAGCGGCACCTTTGTGCTGGATTTTTTCAACGAGCCCCAGGATATTCTTGAATCCTTTCAGCCCTACTATCAAACAGCAAAACTCAATGATGTTTCCAATCCGGATCTGATATTTGATCTGTCTGAAAAATTGCGGGCCGCCGGTATTTTTCTGTGGCAGGAGGTCGAACAATTTTGTGAGGCGTTTTTACAAAAGAGCAAAAGCAATGCGGCCATTGCCAATATCTGCAAACCTGCGGTGGAGCGCTGGAAAATTCGCTACAAATCAGCCATTGAGGCATATACCCTGGCCAAAGAGATGTTTGAACGCACTAAAAAAACGGCCGATGCGGTGTTGATTGCCAATGCCGAGAACAGCTTTAAGGAGTGCAAAAAGGAAAAAGATCTCCTGGAAATTTTTAAAAAAGATTTGGGCACCTTTGTGCGCTTTTATGAGTTTATGTCCCAGATTGTTGATTATGATGACATAGATCTTGAAAAGCTGAGCCTTTATGCCAGAAATCTCCGGCCCATGTTGCGGGAAAGTCTGATAATAGAGGATGACATCACTTTTGATAATGTGGTGTTGAGCCACTACAGATTATCGGAGATACGCCGCCAGGATCTGAAGCTGTGTGAAGAGACCGAGGGATTTGAACTTATCCCGGGTGAAGGGCTGGGCACTGCAAAGGCCAAAGATATTAAAGAAGAGCTGATTTCACAGATTATCAACCGGTTGAACGAGCTGTTCATAACCGATGAACTCACAGACAAAGATCTGGTGAACTATGCCTACACCATTAGAGACAAGGTCTATGAAAACAAACAGGTGATGATGCAGATCGCCAACAACTCACCGGAACAGGCGATGCTGGGGGACTTTTCCAAGGCCGTTGATGATGCGGTGATGGACAGCAACAAGGCCCATCAGAATCAGATGATGCAATTATTGTCCGATCCTTCAAAAGCCGATGATTTTGCAAGGGTGGTGTTTGACATTATTCTTCAGAAGGTATCCGCAGAAAGCAAGGTTTCTTCAGCATCAAATAAAAACATATAATGGTTGAAGTGGTGAGTCATAACCCAACCATAGCAAATCGTTGGCATTAAGATAATCTTTCAACTTTAATTTTAAGAGTCTGTGCGATCCGTTTTGCCATGTCAGATGTAAGACGGCGCTTTCCTCTTTCATAATCACTTATCATATTCTGACGGATTTCAAGTTTTTCAGCCAGTTGGGATTGTGACAGATTCGCCTTAAGCCGGGCGGCAGAAAGAAGGTTACCTATCCTGTTTGATTGCATTTCTTGCCAGAAATCCGTTTCTTCAACAGCAATGCTCTCATCCTGGTCAGATGTAAGAATGTTCACATCATATTTTTTACTGATCCATTCAATGAGCTCTTCAACATTTTCGCCTTGAAGAGAGATTTCAATACGGGGCTTTTTCACGAGAGCCAACATAATACACCTCCATTTCGATTTCCCCTTGCCGGAAAGTCCAACATGCCACATATCGATAATTTAAATGGCAATGGAATGTATCCTTTCCCAAGGGTGAAGAATTGTGCCAACTTTTTTGTACCGGGCCATCAGCCTTGAGATCTTCAATCAATAAGAACAGTAACTTCAGGACATTCGCCGGTAGCTTCTTTAAATCACGGAGAACTTTTCTCTTTATTCTGACCTCATAATTCATAAAGTTATATTATAACCCGATAGAGTAATAGTCAAGAGGTGTTTTTTGATCTGCGAGTCCCTGCTTCACAAGCCAGGCGGATGAAGCGTACTGATTTAAAAAGTGACTTCAAACAGAGCCAATATGGCCGGATCATTCCTGCTCTTTACCCTCCTGCGCCGACTGGAAGGGGTGCTGGAACAATCCAAAGCGGCGTTGCTGGCGGAACACGAAAAAATATTTTATGGGGCACATCAGGTCCTGAACAATATAGATTTGGACATTCGCCAGGACCTTGGTTCTGCAACCGGAAGTGCTCCTGATGGACGAGCCCACGGCCTCACTGGACCCGGTTTCAGTTGAAAAAATTGAAAACCTGCTTCTGGATCTAAAAACCGGATGCACCATTGTTATGGTCTCCCATTACATGGACCAGATTCGGCGGATTTCGGACAGGAACCTGGTATTGTCGGATGGAAAACTTGGGCTTGGTTCTAACGTTGGCCACTTGCAGTCAGTAGTAACGTCAATTTGAAAATATTTATTATATTATTAGATAGTTATAGTCTGTGTTGATTCTTTCCGATGTGATGATTTTGTCTTTCAATATATATTTAATATTCACTGAATTTTTTAAATATTCCTGGTTTAAGCATATAGGAATTTCTTATGGTATTTGGGGGAATATATCATAACTATCAATTCGCTTTTCATAATAAATTATGCCATATATTCCCTGCTTTAGGTACTGAAGAATTCAGAGGGGATTCTCCTGTGCGGGAAGACGGTTAATGTCAAATTTTTATAGACCTCAAACTGGATTATAAAGTAAAAACATCAATGGAGAAGGAGTGATATGTGTAAAATGATACGTACGCTGACGATAACGGCTCTGGGCCTGGTAATGGGCCTCGGGATAATGGCCAGGGTTCCAGATGCCTGTGCAGGTAATGAGAATTTGCTGGAGACCATTGGTAAGACCGGTGAGGTACATATGGGGTTCAGGGAGGGATCGGTCCCCTTTGGTTTTATTAATGAAAATGGGGAGTGGGTTGGTTTTGGGCTGGACCTGGGGGCTGTGGTGGTCAAGGACCTTGGTGAAAAATTCAATAAACCGATTAAGTTGATAAAGCACCCAATGAATCCTAAGACAAGGATCACCATGGTGACTAACGGTGTGGTGGCCATGGGTATCGGTTCCACCACCATTACCCTTGCCCGGGAAGAGGTGGTGGATTTCAGCCTGCCCTATTTTCTCACCGGAACCCGGCTTTTGGTGCCGAAAAAGAGCGATATCCATGAATTTTCCGATATCGGTGGAAAACGGGTGGGCATGGGAAGCGGATCAACTGCCAATATCAAGGGGCTGGACATGGCCATTGCCAAAGGTCTGGTACAACCTGCCTGCAAAAAAATGCTTTTTGAAGAACACAACAAGGGGTTTCTGGCCCTGCGGCAGGGAAAGATTGATGCCTATTTCACCGATGCCAGCCAGTTGGCGGGGATGCGTGCCAAGGCAAGGAACCCCCAGGAGTGGAAAATCGTAGGTAAATACCTGACCTATGAACCCTATGGATTTATCCTTCCCGAAGGCCAGGGCGAATGGCGGGATTTTGTCAATGCGTCCCTGATCCATATGATCAAGGACGGAACTTTTGAAGCCTTATACACAAAATGGTTCGGTCCGGAAGGTGTGGTTCCCCTTCCCATGACTGCCGAGTATAAGGTTCTGCTCAACGCCCTGAGTTACCCCGAATAGACCGGATCTCTGGTGTTCTGTTGATTTTTTTCCAATGGTTACAACCTGATTATAGTGCCGGTTAGGACCGCAGATGAAATAATTTGAGCAGAAATAGCGCAGCCCAATCTATAAAATTTGCTGGTTCATCTACAAGGCGCATTAAAGGCTTAATAGTAGGCCTATTTGGCCTTTGATGTAACGCAGTAGAGGGGCCAAAAGGCAAGCTATTTCGTTCAAGTTATAAAATTTGCGGTCCTTAGATGATTTGATACTACATGTCAGGTAAATATTCGGGGGTGGGCGAAGCATGGTTTAGGCCCACCACAAAAAAAGGATTTTTGTGCTCAACTATACCTTTGATTGGTCTGTTTTGTGGCAGCAGCCATACGGGGCCATGATGCTCAGAGGAATCGGGACCACCCTGACCTTGTCCCTGGCAGCGTGGTGCCTGGCTGTGGTGGTGGGAATGGCCGTTGCGGCCTTCAGGATTGCCCCCGGAAGAGGTCTAAAAATTCTGGGCCTGGGCTATGTCCTGGTGTTCAGGAATATTCCCTTTCTGCTCCAGCTTTTTTTCTGGTATTTTGCCGCCCCCCTTATACTGCCTAAGGCCGGTCAATCGTGGCTTTACGACAATGTGCCCGACTATGCGTATTGGTGCAGCATTGTAGGGCTGGGGCTGTATACGGCATCCCGGGTGGCTGAGCAGTTCAGGTCCGGGCTGTTGTCCATCTCTCAGGATCAGTATCGGGCCGCCTATGCCACCGGGCTCAAACCGACACAGGTTTACCTGCATGTCATCCTTCCCCATGCCTTTCGGATTATTATCCCCTCGTTTACCACTGAATTTCTCACCTGTTTTAAAAATTCCGCCCTGGCCATGACCATCGGGGTCATGGAAATCACCCACACGGCCTATATTATTGATTCCTTTACCTGGCACGGTCTGGAGACCACCACTGCTGCAAGTTTATGTTATCTTGTTATTGCACAGACAGTGGCCTTGGGAATGTGGCAGGTGGAAAAGCGTATGCGCATTGCCGGTTTAATCAACAGGGGGGGATGAACGTGGATTTTTCAGTTATATCAGATAACCTGGATTACATGGCTGGCGGGCTCTGCCTCACCTTTGAGATTGCCCTGATGGCCATTGGCGGCGGTCTTGTCTGGGGGTTGGTTCTCGGTCTGGGGCGGCTGTCTTCCAACCGGTTGATCTACTACGCTGCCAGCCTCTATGTTCATTTTTTCAGGGGTATTCCTCTGATCCTGGTGATCTTCTGGATCTATTTTCTGTTACCCGTGATTGTGGGGAAATCCCTTGGTGAACTGCCTGCGGTTGTCTTCTCTTTTATTCTGTACGAGGCGTCTTATTTTGCAGAAATCGTTCGATCGGGGATCCAGTCCGTCTCCAGGGAACAGCGTTGTGCCGGGTTGGCAACGGGTCTGCGGCCCGGGCAACTGGCCAGGCACATTATCCTACCCCAGGCGTTGCGTAATATGCTTCCCTCTCTGGTTAATCACATTGTGGTGGTGTTTCAGGATACCTCCCTTGCCTATGTCATCGGGCTTCGGGAATTTTTACGCCGGGTCAACCTGGTGGATGCCCGGGAGGCCCGGTCAATTGAACTCTATCTGTTTGCCGGTATGGTTTATTTTATTTTTTGCTCCATCGGCACATTTGCCGGTCATCGCCTTGAAATAAGATTTCGGGCCAAGGGAAGTTTCCATGATTGAAATCAAAAATATAAGTCTCTGGTATTCCGATGAATATCAGGCTCTGAAAGATATTAGTTTGACCATTGAAAGTGGCCGGACTCTGGTCATCTGCGGCCCCAGTGGATCGGGGAAAAGCACCCTTATACGCTGCATTAACGGCCTGGAACGATTCCAGGCCGGGGAAATTTTTGTGGATGGAATTTCGGTTCAGGGTAAAGAGACAGATATTTATGCGCTTCGCTCCCGCATCGGAATGGTGTTCCAGCATTTTGAACTCTACCCCCATAAAACCATACTGGAGAACCTCATTCTGGCACCCATCAAGGTCCATAAAATGTCCAGGTCAGAGGCTGAGCAAAAGGGGATAGAATTGCTTGAACGGGTGGGTATCCTTGATCAGGCCTCCAAATTTCCAGCCCAGCTTTCGGGTGGCCAGCAGCAGCGGGCTGCCATTGCCCGGGCCCTGGCCATGGATCCTTTGGTTATGCTTTTTGACGAGCCCACCTCTGCCTTGGATCCGGAGATGATCAGGGAAGTACTTGAGGTGATGGCCGATCTGGCCAGGGGAGGTATGACCATGGTTGTGGTGACCCATGAAATGGGATTTGCCCGCCAGGTGGCCGATGAAATTATGTTCATGGACAAAGGGTGTATTGTGGAAGAAAATTATACCCATGCGTTTTTCAACCATCCGGTCCATGAAAGGACCCGGCAGTTTTTGGGCAAAATTTTCGATTATCAAACCTGAATCGAAGAAACAGATTCCTGGCAGCGCAGCCGCCAGGAATATTTACAATCATTTTCCCGGCGTATCGGGTCCGCTGGTGTGTGTTATCTGGTTAACCCGACCAGTTCATAGGGATTGGAGCCTGCTGTAACCATTCTTTCGTACAGAGCCTCATTCACTGTAAATTTTTCGGCAACCGTTACAAATTTTTCAGGCTGATCCAGGTATTTCAACAGGGCAAAGGCCATGGCGGGTTTGGCACTCTCCTTTGGAACAAGAGCCTGGACTTTGTCAAAATCAAAAGAAAAGGCAATGCCGCTTCCGATCTTGGTTTTTTTATCGGTAATGAGCACAATGCCAGCAGGATTATCGATGGAAATATTTTCTTTCTGAGCCTTTGTCAGTTTTTTTACGATCATGCCGCTTTTGCCGGGTGTGGTATCAAGCATGGTCATGAAAGCATCCTCTTTGCACCACACAGGGCAAGAGATAATGGTGTATTTCTCTCCTTCTTTCAGTGGATAGTCCCTCTGAATCATCCTTGCCATGAGATATCCCGAGGTTACGCCGGGGCAGATATGGTTGTGCAGTTCGGCGCACTTAAAATAATCATATGGTGCACCAAGTGTCCAGGAGCCTGAAATAGTGGCAATGGTGAAAAGGTCAGGACCACAGACAAAACGATTTTTATTCTTCCAGAAAGATTTTCCTGAAACCTTTGACAGGGACAGATTTATTGTTTCCTTTATTTTTTTTTCATCGCTCCATGTGATGATGGCAGCGTCACTTGTGCTTTTATTGAACAAAGTGATGCTCAAAGGATTTGTCTGGGGCCTTTGGAAGAACAGCAGGTTCTGTCCTCCGGTTGTGCAGCCTGTCATCTGCTCCAGCAGCAGTACCTTTTCAATGCCAAAGGTGTTGCCCGTCCTGAGGTAGGGGGCATTTGTCACCACCAGCAGATCCGGCGAACTCTTTTCAACATGGATCTGTTCCATGCCTTGTTTGATCATCTGTTTCAGATCCGGTTCTGCTGCATTTGCCTGTACCACGGCAATCATGAAAATAACGGCTACCAACATACATTTTTTAAAATAGCGCTTCATTTTTAAAATTCTCCATTTTTATTCT